>CABXJB010000006.1 GCA_902512415.1 uncultured Alphaproteobacteria bacterium | reverse complement strand
TAATCAAATACTAGAATTAATTAAACAAAAAGAAACTGAGGGCTTTTCTTATGATACTGCTGTAGCAAGTTTTGAGCTGCTTGTTAGAAGACACATTGGACAAATAAAAGAATATTTTAATCTTCACAAATTTAGAGTTACTGATGAAAGAAGATGGAACGCAAAAGGTAAGTTAGTTACAGACTCAGAAGCAACTGTTCATTTAGAAATAAAGAATGAAGAAAAAATGACTGTTGGGGTTGGTAATGGTCCAGTAAATGCAATAGATAGTGCTTTAAGGCAAGCTCTTATCGATTTCTATCCAACTCTAAAAGGCTTAACTCTAACAGATTATAAAGTTATGATTTTATCATCTGAAAAGGGTACTGGTGCTATCACCAGAGTTCACATAGAATCAACTGATGACAGTAAAAAGCACTGGACAACTGTTGGTGTATCTTCAAATATTATTGATGCATCTTACAATGCTATCTATGATAGTATTACGTATAAGTTATTTAATGATTTAAATAAGTAAATTGAAAAAAATAAACCCTACTATTGTTTTAGTAAGACCTCAACTTTCTGAAAATATTGGAATGACTGCTAGAGTAATGGATAATTTTGGTTTTTCAAAACTATCTATTGTAAGTCCCAGAGATGGTTGGCCAAGTCAAAAGGCAGAGAGCTCGGCTAAACATGCAAATAAAATCATTAGTAACGCTAAAATTTATAATTGTTTGGATAATGCAATATCAAATTTTGACATGGTAATCGCAACTTCTAATAGAAAGCGTTTTTTGACAAAAAAATCATTTAATAATTTCAATCTATTAATGAAAAAAATTAGAGATTTTAAAAATATTGCTATATTATTTGGGCCTGAAAATTCAGGATTATCCAATCAAGATATTAGATTAGCAAACTTTTTATTTACCATCCCAACTGATAACTTGAATAAATCACTGAATTTATCCCATGCCGTTTCTATAATGTCTTATGAGCTATTTCGGTCAAATAATGTTTCAATTAAAAATATTAAAACTTTAAATAAGGATAAAATAAATAAACTTGAACTTTCTAATTTTATGAATTTCTTAATTAATGACCTTGATTCTAATGGTTTTTTTCGACCAGAAGAAAAAAAGGACAGTATGATAGATAATATTTATTCTATTTATAATAAAATTGATTTATCTAAAAAGGAACTTCGTATGTTATGGGGTATGCATAAAAAGCTTAAAAAACAGCCAAAATCATGAAATAATGGGTTTGACATCAATAAATTAATCTCTATATACGCGATAAATTAATGACAAAAAGAATATCTGCAAAATACAAAATTGACAGAAGACTAGGCTGTAACCTATGGGGCAGACCTAAAAGTCCATATAATAAAAGAAATACAAAACCTGGCCAACATGGAGCTATGGCTTTACGTAAAAAGCAATCTGACTATGGCAATCAACTATTTGCAAAACAAAAACTTAAGTTTTACTATGGTGATTTAACAGAAAAACAATTTAGAAGAATTTTTTCAAAAGCTTCAAATATTAAAGGTGATACTAGTCAAATTCTGATTGAATTACTTGAAAGAAGATTAGATGCTATAGTATATAGAATGAAATTTGTTCCAACAATTTTTGCTGCTAGACAATTAGTTAATCATGGTCATGTAAAAGTAAATGGAAAAAGAGTTAATATTCCTTCATATTCAGTTAAAGATGGTGATGAAATTTCATTAAAAGATGGAAGCAAGGAAATTAATATTGTTCAAGAATCTATTGTTTCTCAAGAAAGAGAAATACCTGAATATATTGAAGTTGATATTAAAGAATTTAAAGGAAGGTTTTTAAGAGCTCCTTTAATACATGATGTCCCGTATCCAGTTACAATGGAACCAAATTTAGTTATTGAGTTTTATTCAAGATAATCTGGAATTTTTTACTGCATCATAAATAAAAATAATAACCCCTATCCATATTATGATAAAAGCTAAAAGTTTCTGAAATTCCATATATTCGCCAAGAATAAATACTGAGGTAATAAAATGAAAACTGGGTGCAATATAAAACAACACACCTGCTAAGCCTAATGTTGTGTATTTGAGTCCAAGATTAAAAAAAAATAAAGGGATAATTGTTACAATGCCTGTAAAAAATAACATTATTGAAATAAAACTAAAATCAATATTAAAGTAACCAACATTTGTATAGCTTAAGTATAATAAATAAGGAAAAGCAAATAATGAAATCAATCCAGACTCATAAAGGAGTCCTAAAGCTGGAGAAACTTGTATTTGTTTTCTTAATAAACCATAAATACCCCAGGTTGTGCCTATCAACAAAGCAATATAAGGAAAATGATCTAAGTTGGTAAAAAGAATAAAGCATGCAATTATCATTAATGAAACTGAAATAATTTTTCTTAAATTTAAATTTTCATTTAAAATAAAATAACCAAGTGAAATGCTAATCATTGGAGTAAGAAAGTAACCTAAGGAAGCATCTTGAACTTTATTAATACTTACAGAGTAAATAAAACCTAACCAGTTTGTGGCAATCAATAATGATGTAATTGATAATATTATAATTTTTTTTGATGATCTGAATAAAAGAAAAAAATCATTGATCTCATTTAAAAAAAGAAGAGATAAGAAAAGCACAAAAAACGACCATACTCCTCTATGCATTGCCACTTCAAGTGATGGAACATATTTTATTTCATCAAAAAAAAGAGGTTGTGGCATACCCCACCAAAGTGCTGCTATGCAGACATAAACAATGCCTCTAGTAAAATTAGTTTTCAAGTTATGATGGATTTACTTCAATACCTCTACTATTAAATAATTCTAAGAGTTCTCCTGCTTCATGCATTTCCTTAACAATATCACAACCTCCGATAAATTCTTCTTTCACATACAATTGTGGGATAGTTGGCCAATTAGAAAATTTTTTTATACCTTCTCTTATTTCATTGCTATCAAGAACATTTACAGTGCTAAATTTTACACCAATATCAGATAAAACCTGAACGGTAGCAGCTGAAAAACCACACATTGGGAAAACTGGAGTTCCTTTCATAAATAAAACTACATCATTTGATTTAATTTCATTTTTAATATTTTCTGATACATCAACTGTATTATTCTGTTCCATTTTTACTCCGTTTTTGTTTTTAGCATTAATGCATGTAGTTCATTGCCCATTTTTCCCTTTAATGAGTCATATACCATTTTATGTTGCTCTATCTTCGATTTTCCTTCAAAAGATTTTGAGATAACAGTGGCACTATAATGATCTCCATCTCCTTTTAAATCATCTATAATTATTGTTGAGTCAGGAATACTCTCTTTTATGTAATTTTCCAAATCTTCTTTAGATAAAGGCATATTAATTAAATAGTTTAATAATAATAAAAAATAAAGACTATTTAACTTTATTTTTAAAAATCCAATCTATTTTACTATTTTTTATATCAATTTTCAGAATATTTTTAAGTTCTTGTTTTGATATAATTTTCAATAAAGTTTTATCATTCTCAAGAAATTCATAAAATTTTTTTTTATTTTTCCATGCATCCATTGCATTTTTTTGAACAATGGAATACGCTTCTTGCCGGGATAATCCTTTTTTTGTTAATTTTAGTAGTAGTTTCTGACTATTATGAAGACCTCCTAATAAGTTTAAGTTTTTTTTCATATTTTCTGGGTAAACTTTCATAGTAGTAACAATTTCGTTTAATCTGCTTAATGCAAAATCTAATACTATAGTAATATCAGGTGCCATAATCCTCTCAACACTGGAGTGACTTATATCTCTCTCATGCCATAAAACAATGTTTTCCATAGAGGGAATAACAGCACTTCTTATGTATCTAGCTAACCCAGTTAAATTTTCACTTAAAACTGGATTTCTTTTATGTGGCATTGCAGATGAACCTTTTTGTTTTGGATTAAACCTTTCCTCAACTTCTAGTAATTCAGTTTTTTGTAAATGCCTTATCTCAACAGCAAACCGCTCAATCGAAGATCCTATGATGCCAAGAACAGAAAAAAAGAATGCATGTCTATCTCTTGGAATTATTTGAGTAGAAACGTCTTCAGATTTTAATTTTAATTTTTTAGCAACATATTTTTCTACTCCAGGATCTATACTGTCATAAGTACCGACCGGTCCTGAAATTGAGCAAATACTTATTTCTCCAATTGCTAGTTCTAGTCTTTTTAAATTTCTTTTAAATTCATTATAAAATGATGCTAATTTCAATCCAAAGGTTATTGGCTCTGCATGAATTCCATGACTTCTCCCTATCATCGTAGTGTTTTTATATTTTAATGATTTAGATTTTAAATTTTTTAATAAAATTTTAAGTTCTTTAGTAATTATTTCTCCAGTTTGTTTTAATTGTATAGAGAAACCTGTATCAATTATATCACTTGATGTAACACCATGATGAAAATATTTTGATTGCTTTCCAATATATTTACTGATGTTATCTATGTAAGCATTAACATCATGTCTTGTTTGTTTTTCTAATGCATTAATTTCATCTACATTAAATTTTGCTTTTTTTCTTATTTCTTTAGCAGCGATTTTTGGTATCACACCAATATCTGATAGTTTTTCAGCTATAAGTATTTCGATTTCTGTCCAGATTTTAAATTTATTTTCTAATGTCCAAATATTTTCTATTTTAGGTCTATTGTATCTTGGTATCATATTATTTTTTATAAATCATTTATTGGAAAATCTGTATTGTTTTTTGATAATGTAAAAATTTCATTGCCTTTTTCTGTAATTCCTATTGTGTGTTCAAACTGAGCTGAAAAAGATTTATCTTTCGTAACTGCCGTCCATCCATCATTTAAAATCTTAACCTTCCAATCACCTAAGTTAATCATTGGCTCAATTGTAAAAAACATTCCTGGTTTTAATTCAGTTCCTTCCCCTAAATTACCATAATGAAGCACACTTGGAGGAGTGTGAAATTGTTGGCCAATTCCATGACCACAAAAATCTCTTACAACAGAGTAACTTTTATTCTCTGCATATTCTTGAATTTTATACCCTATGTCACCAAATGTGTTACCAGGTTGTGCTTCTTTTATACCTATCTGAAGGCATTCATAAGTTGTTTTTAATAAATTTAAGTTTTTTTTATTTGGTTTGCCAGCAACAAACATTCTTGAACTATCTCCATACCAACCATCAAGTATAACTGTAACATCAACATTAATAATGTCTCCCGTATTGAGAATTTTGTTTTCATTTGGAATTCCATGACAAACAACATGGTTGACTGATGTACAAACTGATTTTGGAAAACCTTTATAATTTAGAGGTGCGGGGATAGCATTATTTTTAATAATTAGAGCGTGACAAAAATCATTTATTTCTAAAGTTGAAATACCAGGTTTAATTAATTCATATAGTTGATCCAAAACATGAGCAGCTAAGTATCCCGCATTCCGCATTTTCTCAAAGTCTTTTGTTTGATGAATTGGGATATTATCAGATTGCATTTAATGTTCTATTTAATGTTTTTATTTGCTAAATAACAGGATAATTATAAAAAAAAATATTTTATGAGTCTTTTTACAGCTGGAATTTTAATAATTGGTGATGAAATATTGTCAGGAAGAACTCAGGATACGAATGCGAACTTTATTGCCAAAAATTTAACTGCTTCCGGAATTAAACTGGAAGAAATAAGAGTAATTCAGGATGAAAAAAAAATTATAATAGACACAGTAAAATTTTTTAGTGAAACTTATAATTATGTTTTTACGACTGGAGGAATTGGCCCAACACATGATGATATTACTTCAGAAAGTTTAGCAGAGGCTTTTAATAAAAAATATGAGACTAATGCTGAGGCTTACAATATTTTAAAAAAATATTATCCTGAAGGTGAGTTTAATATTAGTAGACAGAGAATGGCTAAAATGCCCTCAGATGTGGAATTAATTTATAATCCTATGACAGCAGCTCCAGGATTTAAGATAAATAATGTTTTTGTTTTACCTGGTGTTCCTAAAATTATGGAACAAATGCTTAAAGATGTTTTAATAAAATTAAAGAAAGGTAACCCCAAAAAAATTACAACTATAAATACTAACTTATATGAAAGTAAGATAGCACCTTCCTTAAATGATATTCAAAATCAATTTATTGATTGCTCAATAGGTAGTTATCCATATTTCAATTTCATTTCAAAAAAGGGAGGCGTTAATATTGTTATCTCTTCATGGAAATTGAATTCTTTAGATGAAATAGAAAAAGAAATTATTAAGATGATAAAATTTAATGGTGGCAAATACTCTATTGTCTGATAATACTTTTTTTTAATTGGCCTCGTGGTGGAATGGTAGACACAAAGGACTTAAAATCCTTGCCCTTTTGGGAGTGCCGGTTCAAGTCCGGCCGAGGCTACCAATAATTTTCTAATCAATATTTTGCAGAATTATTAGATATAATTAATTTATCTATTTCTTATTACACATAAGTGGTAAAATTATTTATGAAAAAATATTTTTTATTGATTTTATGTAATATTTTTTTTTTTAAATTTGCTTTTGCTGAAATAGTCACTCTGGATGATTGGTCAGGTTTTTATTTAGGATTCTATAAATCAGAAGATAAATTAAGTGCAAGTGCAACATCAGATACTTGGACTGATGATCCATATGATGTATCAACAGATAAGAATATTTATAATTCTGGTATTTTTTTAGGATATAACTACTCAATCAAAGATATAATTGTTGGGATTGAAACAAATTTTCAAGATGATGTTGGAGAAGATAAGGCTATACCCAATTTAAATGGTTGGCTGTTGTACGATGATTTGTTTGAATATAAATTAAAACTTGGCTATTCAATTGGCAGAAACCTGGCTTCTGTTTTTTACGGCTCAGGTGATTTAAACGTTTATTGGTCAGATTACGCAAATGAAGACACCTCAACACATGATTATGAAGTTAAGGGCATAGAATTAAGTAGAAAAATTACAAAGAATACATTTATTGGATTAAGTGTTTCTGAAACTGATTTAGATCTTTATTATTCTGACACTGATTATCTAGAAGTTATTAAATTAGATTCATTTCGATTAAGATTTGGTTATTTGTTTTAAATAAAAAGAAAGATATTTATTTAACTAATATTAAAATAAATTGATTAAAAGAATTTTAATTATTAAGAGTAAGTGGATACATGTCAAAATTTTGTTTATCAAAGAATATAATACGATTAGGAATGTTATTTTCTATTTCCTGTATTTTGATATTTGGAAGTCTTTTACTTTTATAGCGTAAAGCTACCCAAGCAATAAAACTTTCTGCTAAATCTTCATGCATTGAGGTTTTTGCATAATCATTTATATATTTTTTTTTATCCTTTTTCACAGCTTTGCGCCAATCTCTCCAACTAAGCTTTTTAGATTCAATGGTTTCGTTTTTATGTCTTTTTTTGTTCATAGGTTTGTAAACTCCATAGATTGGTTTATCTAAAGAAGCATGAACAAGTTCATGCATAAAAAGTTCTTCAATTGCATTTCCAATCTCATAGCCACCTTCACCCGCAGGATGTATATCTATTGTTCTATCGTGAGCCGCAGCGTTTGAAACCCCTTCTATGTCTGCAAAAATATGTGCAGCGTCTAATCTTTGTAAAAGCACATTAGGCATTTGTCCAATCATAAAAGCATAACTGTTGGCAAGGGATTCAGCTTTAGCCTTTCCTTTATTTTTTTCCTTTTCAAAATATATAAGTATTTCAAAAATTTTTCCATTTTCGAAATAAGCATCAAAGACATAAGGGGTAGCTTTAAATAAAAAACGTCGACTTTTATCTTTTCTTACCGACCATGGTTCAAACATATTGCGTTTTTCCTCTCCTATGTATATGATTTCTTGCAATGTTGATGGATCGTTAGAATTAATAATACAATCAAGCTCCCACATACTTACATCTTTTGAATTTGAACACTGATATGAGGTTGTTGCAAATTCATCGAGTAATTTTTTATGAGCTGTTTCATCGAGTAATTCTGTAAGTAACTTCAGTATTTTATGCTCAGGCTTGTTCCAAACAATTTCTGTATCAATATCATAAGGCTTGCATTCACCATCGATTCCGTATCCTTTCCTCCATTTCTCACAATTATTAAATGATCCCTGTACTGTATCTTGTTGTATTCCTCTGGTTGATTTCATGTTCTGTCGTGTATAATTCCATTGCCATCCAAATGCACATTTGCCATCACTGCCAACGACTACATGAAAGGCAGAATGAAAGTCTGATTTAGGTAAATCATCCAGATATTTTTGATAATCTCCATCAGTGATTATCCAATCACAAATTTTTTCTTCTTTAGATAACAACGATGTTGAAAATAAAAAAAATAGACAAATAATGAAGATTGTTTTTTTCATTTTATCCTTTTCTACCACGATAAAGAAGTTCACTCTAAGATTATTTTAGAATTCTTTTTGATAGAATTTTACTGATATTTATTGATCTTTTTGATAGATAATATGTAATATTATATATGTTTAGTTTTATTACTCTTGGCACAAATGATCTAAAAAAAAGTAAACCTTTTTATGATACACTACTTGAGTCTATAAATATAATTAATGTTGAAAATGAAGATGGTTGGTTTTCAGCATATGCAAAAAAAACAAGTCTAAATAAAATTGAATTTTATCTTATGAGGCCTCATAATAAAAAAGAAGCAACATTTGGCAATGGCACAATGATTACTTTTAGCGTTGACTCAAAAAAAGGCGTTGATTCATTCTATCATTTAGCCTTAAAACTAGGTGCGGTAGATGAAGGTAAGCCTGGTCCGAGACATGATGAGCATTATTATGCATATTTTAGAGATCTCGATGGAAATAAAATATGTGCTTTTTGTTCTGATTAAGTTTTAATACTCAAATTGTTCATTTAAAATTTTATCTTCAATTGAGTGATTATTATCAAATAAAATTTTACAACTTTTATCTGAAGATGATTGGATCGTTACTTCTTTAATATTTCTAAATTCTATATTATCAGCAGTGACACTGACTTGCCTATCTTTGAAATTTAGTACATTAATTTTTATTATGTTTTTTTCTGAGAGTAGGGCACCCCTCCATCTTCTAGGTCTAAAAGCACTTATAGGAGTTAAAGCTAATAATTTTGAGTCTAATGGAAGTATACTTCCATGAGCTGATAAATTATAGGCTGTACTCCCTGCAGAAGTAGAGACAAGTACTCCATCACAAATTAATTCATTCATTCTCGTAATATCGTTAATTTTAATTAGAAATTTAGAAGCTTGATGACTTTGTCTCATTAAGGATACTTCGTTATAAGCAATTGATTCATGAATTTTATCACTATCATCTTTTGCAATCATTTTAAGAGGCCTTAATTCTGTTAATTTAGAATTTTCTATTAGATCCTCTAGCTTATTGTCCTTAGTTGAATTCATTAAAAAACCAACTGAGCCATAATTAATACCAAAAAATGGCTTATTCAGATCATTAAAGTCATGCAGAGATTTTAATAGAATTCCATCACCGCCAATTGGAATAATTATATCAGCTAATTCAGGTTCATTTTGAGAATATAAACTTATGTATTCTTCTTTAGCATTTATAGCTTCTTTAGTATTAGAAGATGTAAAATGAAATTTCATTATCCGCCTGTTTCATTCATGTGTCTATTAATATACGGTTTTACTTCTGAGTTAATAATAAAATCATGACGCTTAGGTTTGACACTTAATGCAAATCTAATTCTATCTTTTATATAATTATCCCCTCTATCAGATCTTAAAATTTCTCTAAAATCTACAAAATCATTTTGACCAAGACACATAAATAATTTTCCAGTACTTGATATTCTAACTCTATTACATGTTGCGCAAAAATTATTAGATAACGGGGTTATAAATCCAATTTTTATATTTAATTTTTCACTTGTGTAATAATTTGATGGACCACTAGTCCGATAATCAGATTTATTAAAATTATAAGTATTATTTAATTCTTTAAAAATTTTATCTAAACTAACAAACTGCATGTGCCTTGGCATATCTGTATCACCTATAGGCATAACTTCAATAAATGTTAGATCTAATAATTTATTATTTGCCCAATTTATAAGATCTGTAATTTTATCATCGTTAAAATTTTTAAATACAACGGTATTGATTTTAACCTTAATATTATTTTTTACAGCTTCTTCTATACCTTCTAGAACGTTATCTAAGTTTCCAAAGCGGGTAATTTCTTTATATTTTTCTTTTACAATTGTATCTAATGATACATTAATTCTGTTAATTCCATTATTTTTTAAATCTTTCGCAAATTTTTTTAATAAGCTGCCATTAGTTGTCATGGTTATTTCTTTTAAGTTTGTAAAAGTTTTTTTATTATTAAGATTTTTGATAAGATGAATTATATTTTTCCTTACCAGAGGCTCTCCTCCGGTTAATCTTATTTTTTCAACCCCTAAATCTATAAAGTTATCACAAAGCCTTTCTATCTCTTCTAGGCTAAGAACTTCATTTTTTGGTAAAAAATTCATTTTTTCTTTCATACAATATACGCATCTTAAATCACATCTGTCGGTAACAGAAACTCTCAAGTAATTTATTTTTCTAAGAAATTGATCAGTTAGTTGCATTAATATTAATTATTTCAAGATTGATTTCAGATAGATTAATTGTTTTTTTTCCAACATTTTCAAAATTCACAGTTATAAAGTCATTTATTGAAGACTGTATTTGACCAATACCCCATTCATCTTTCTTTTCAGGATTAATAACATATATTCCAGGCGTAAAAAGGCTAGAGTAATTTTCCATTACAGATACTTTTATATATTATTTAGATTAATTTAATCTTTTTTCAGCCTTTTCATGCATCTCTTGAGCTTCTATACTAAAAGTTGCAACTGGACGTGCCTCTAATCTTTTTAAACCTATTGGTTCACCAGTTTCTTCGCAATATCCGTACGAGCCATCTTTAATTCTTTGAAGTGCAGCATTAATCTTGTTGATCAGTTTTCTTTCTCTATCTCTAGTTCTTAGTTCGAATGATCTATCTATTTCTTCAGAAGCTCTATCAGTTATATCTGCCTTTGCCTCATTATCAGATTGCAAATTGTTAAGAGTTTGATTGGATTCTTTTAATAGTTCATTTTTCCAATTTAGAAGTTTTTGTTTAAAATACTCTTTCATCTTTGCATTCATGAACTTTTCTTTTTGCTTAGGTTTGTAGTTTTTTGATATTTTAGCCATTTTTTTAATTCGAAACGATTTATCAAAAGAATTTTATAATTCAAGATATATATATCAATAAAAAATATTATTATTTATCAATATATTATCTTAATTTTTTCAAAAGAACAAAAATAGAACTTTTAATATGAGAACAAAACGTGTACAAAAAAAACATGATTTGCAAGAATCTTAATAAAAAACTAACAAATATTGGAGAAAATAATGTCTCAGGCTAAATTAAAAGTAATAGAGAATAATACAATGAATGAAGAAAATAGAACTAAATCATTAGAAGCTGCAGTTAGTTTAATTGAAAAAAACTATGGAAAAGGCTCAATTATGAAGTTGGGATCGAAAGCTAATGTAGACATAGAGTCAATATCAACTGGTTCTCTTGGTTTAGATATAGCATTAGGTATAGGTGGAGTTCCAAAAGGCAGAATTGTTGAAATATATGGACCAGAGAGTTCAGGAAAAACAACCTTAGCAACACATATTGTGGCTGAATCTCAAAAAAAAGGTGGTAACTGTGCATTTATTGATGCTGAGCATGCTCTTGATCCAGCATATGTAAAGAAGTTAGGTGTGAATCTAGAAGAACTTTTAATATCTCAACCTGACACAGGTGAACAAGGTCTAGAAATTGCAGACTCTTTAATAAAATCAGGAGGGATTGATGTTCTAGTTATTGATTCGGTTGCTGCGCTTGTTCCAAGAGCAGAACTAGAAGGTGATATGGGAGACTCTTTACCTGGTTTACAGGCAAGATTAATGAGTCAAGCACTCAGAAAACTTACTAGCTCTATAGCTCAATCAAACACATTAGTTATTTTTATCAATCAACTTAGAATGAAAATTGGAGTTATGTTTGGTAGCCCAGAAACAACAACAGGTGGAAATGCATTAAAATTTTATTCATCCGTTAGAATGGATATAAGAAGAATAGGGGCAATTAAAGATAAAGATGAAATTATTGGAAATCAAACAAGAGTTAAAATTGTTAAAAATAAAGTCGCTCCGCCTTTTAAGGTTGTTGAGTTTGATATTATGTATGGTGAAGGTATCTCTAAACTTGGTGAACTTGTAGACCTTGGAGTAAAGGCTGAAATTATTGATAAAGCAGGTTCATGGTTCGCATATAAAGACCAAAAAATTGGTCAGGGAAGAGAAAATGTTAAAAGTTTTCTTAAAGATAACCCACCTATAGCTCAAGAGATTGAGAATAGGATTCTTCAAAATGCTGGAGTAGTAGAAAAAGCTATGATGGAAGGTGAAGTTGAACCTAAAGCTAAAGAAGAAAAAACAGAATAGTATTAAATATTTTTTATATTATAAAATGAATTAAAAAAAGGGGGGTATTCCCCCTTTTTTTTATATTAGACATACTAAAAATCAAGTTATAATACACTTGCATGAATTCTAGCGAAATAAGATCGGCATTTCTAAATTACTTTAAAAAAAATGGACATGAAATAGTTCATTCAAGCCCGCTTATTCCACATAATGATCCAACTCTTATGTTTGCAAATTCTGGAATGGTTCAATTCAAAAATATTTTTACTGGTAAAGAAAAGAGAAATTATAATCGTGCTGTTACATCTCAAAAATGTGTAAGAGCAGGCGGCAAGCATAATGATTTAGAGAATGTAGGATATACTGCAAGACACCATACATTTTTTGAAATGTTAGGAAATTTTTCTTTTGGAGATTATTTTAAAGACGATGCAATAAAATTTTCATGGGAATTAATTACAAAGGAGCTAGGTATAGATAAAACAAAATTATTTGTTACAGTTTTTAATGAGGATGAGGATGCTTACAATTTATGGAAAAAAATAGCAGGTTTAAGTGATGATAAAGTTATAAAAATAAGTACATCTGATAATTTTTGGTCAATGGGTGATACAGGGCCTTGTGGACCTTGTTCTGAAATATTTTATGATCATGGAGATAAATATCCGGGAGGCCCACCAGGTAGTCCTGATGAGGATGGAGATAGATTTATAGAAATTTGGAATTTAGTTTTTATGCAATTTGAGCAAATTAGTTCATCCGAAAGGATTAATCTTCCTAAACCTTCAATTGATACAGGTATGGGATTGGAGAGAATAACTGCCTTATTAAATGGCACAAATGATAACTATAACACTGATCTTTTTAACCCTCTTATAAATAAATCAATTCAGTTACTTAATAATGAAAGTTTAAACTCAAGCCCAAGTCATAGAGTAATAGCTGATCATTTGAGATCTTCATCATTTTTGATTGCAGATGGTGTTACACCCTCTAACGAAGGTAGAGGATATGTTTTAAGAAGAATTATGAGGAGAGGAATGAGACATGCACACACTCTTGGAAATAAAGAACCAATTTTTGATAAAATGTTCCCTACATTACTTGAAACATTTCAAAATGCTTATCCTGAACTGGAAAGAGCAAAGGATTTAATTTTAAATACATTTTTAAATGAAGAAACAAAATTCAAAGAAGCTGTTGAAAAAGGTCTTAAAATTTTAGAGGATGAAATTTCTACTTCTAAAAAAAAATTAGATGGGGAAATTGCTTTTAAATTATATGACACATATGGCTTCCCATTAGATTTAACTCAAGATTATCTTAGAGCAAAAAAAATTGAGGTAGATATTGATTCATTTAATATAAAAATGAAAGAACAGAAAGATAGGGCACGTAAAAGTTGGAAAGGCACTGGGGATCAAGAAGATCAAAAAAAATGGTTTCAAATTACTGAAAATTTAAGTCCTACTGAATTTTTGGGATACGAACAGACAGAAACAGAAAGTGAAATTATTTGTATTATTAAAAAAGATACAGAAACAGACATTCTAACAGATGGTGATGAAGGTATTATTTTACTGAATCAAACACCATTTTATGGAGAAAGTGGAGGGCAAATTGGAGATAGTGGAAAAATTATTTATGAAAATAGTATTTTTGAAGTTTATGATACTACTAAATTATTTGGATCATTTTTTTTGCACCATGGTAAAGTTTTAAGTGGTAAATTTTCAAAAAATAATAATGTAACTGCAACAATTGATACTGAGAAGCGAGAACTAACTAAGTGCAACCATTCATCTACACATTTGTTACATTCCTCTCTTCGAAAAATACTTGGTAATCATGTTTCACAAAAAGGATCTTTGGTTAACAATGAAAAACTTAGGTTTGATTTTAGTCATAATGACCCCATAAGTTCTGAAAATATTATTAAAATTGAAAAACATGTAATAAATCAAATTGCTAGTAATTCCAAGGTTGATACAAAAATCATAGATCATCATAAAGCAATTGAAGAGGGAGCTATGGCTTTATTTGGAGAAAAATATGGAGATGAAGTTCGTGTTGTATCCATGGGAACTAAAGAGGATGAAAAAGTATTTTCAAAAGAACTTTGTGGAGGAACCCATGTTAACAATACAAGTGATATAATTGATTTTAAAATTATCAATCAGTCAAGTGTTGCTTCAGGTATCAGAAGAATAGAAGCTTTAACTAATATTTCAGTTGAACAATATGAAAATGAACAAAATCAATTAAAAAAACAAAAAAATGATGATGATCAAATTAAAATCGATCATCTGATAAAAGATATAAAAAAAATAGATAGTAACTTTACTTATTCTAATAACAATAACGAAAGTTTAATTAGTCAAATTAAAGAATTAAGAAAAAATTTAGATAATAAGAAACAAAATTTAAATACAGAAAATATATCTCAAAATATTATTAGCGAAGAAATCAACAATATAATGTTTGTTTATCTAGTAACTGAAGATTATCCACCTAAATTATTAAAGCAATTTGTAGATGATCAAAAAAATAAATTTAAAGAAAAATGTGTTTCTTTAATAATATCCAAAAATAATAACAAATTATCAATTGTTCTTGGTGCTACTAATGATCTAGTTAAGAGATTTGACTCTTCAAAGATTATTCAGGAAGTTTCTGTAATGTTAGGTGGAAAGGGTGGTGGTGGTCGTAAAGATCTAGCTCAAGCTGGAGGTACTCAACTAAGTAATTTAGATCAGGCCATTAATAAAATAAGAGATAATCTACAATTTTAGTTTTTCTTCTAAATTTCTTTTTAATGTTTCAAGAAATTCTTGAGTATTTAGCCATTTTTGATCAGAGCTAATTAGAATTGCTAAATCCTTTGTCATTTTTCCCGATTGAACTGTATTTATACAGGTATCTTCAAGACTATTAGCGAAATTAATTAAATCCTCATTTTTATCAAACTTACCTCTAAATTGCAGTCCTCTAGACCAAGCAAATATTGATGCTATTGGGTTAGTTGATGTTTCTAAACCTTTTTGATAATTTCTATAATGTCTTGTTACTGTTCCGTGAGCAGCTTCAGCTTCGACAGTTTTGCCATCAGGGGACATCAATACGCTTGTCATTAGTCCAAGTGAACCATATCCTTGTGCTACAGAGTCAGATTGAACATCACCATCATAATTTTTACACGCCCAAATAAAATTACCCTCCCATTTAAGAGCAGTTGCAACCATATCATCTATTAATCTATGTTCATAAACTATATTTTTTTCTTTAAATTTTTCTGCAAACTCAGTTTGAAAAATATCTTCAAATAAATCTTTAAATCTCCCATCATAAACTTTTAAAATTGTATTTTTAGTTGATAAGTAGACCGGCCAACCTAGACCTAGTCCATAATTAAAACAGGCTCTAGCAAAATCAATAATTGATTGATCTAGATTGTACATTGATAGAGCTATTCCTTTTTTTTCAAAATTATATACTTCTTTAGTAAAGCCTGGACTTCCATCTGATGGCTCAAAAACCATTTTTAGTTTTCCTGGTTTTGATATTAAGGTATCTGTTGCTCTATATTGATCACCAAAAGCATGCCTAGCTACAACAATAGGTTTATTCCAGTTTGATACTATTCTTGGAACGTTTTTGCATATTATGGGTTGTCTAAAAATCGTACCACCTAAAATATTTCTAATTGTACCATTTGGTGATCGCCACATTTTTTTTAAATTAAATTCTTTTACCCTGTCTTCATCTGGAGTAATTGTTGCACATTTAATTCCTACGCCATATTTTTTTACAGCTTCTGCAGCATCAATAGTAATTTGATCATCTGTCTCATCACGGCTTTTAACACCTAAATCATAATATTTTATATCAAGATCAATATACGGTAATATTAATTTGTCTTTAATGAATGCCCAAATGATCCTTGTCATTTCATCCCCATCCATCTCAACGACAGGGTTACTAACTTTTATTTTATCCATGATTGTAATATTTTATTTAATTCTCTAGGCTTCTTTATTACTTGAAATTGCTTTTGTAAATTTTTATTTCCAAAATTTTTTTCAATAATTATTTCAAATTGCTTAATCAATGGTGACCAATAATTTTCAAAGTTTAAAATAATAATTGGCTTATTATGTAATTTAAGTATCTTCCACGACAATACTTCTATTGCCTCTTCTAATGTTCCTGTCCCTCCAGGTAGGATTAAAAAAGCATCACCTAAGTTAAATAAATATTCTTTTCTTTTTCTCATATTTGGAACAATTTTTAAATTAGTAATTTGTAAACTAATTTTTTCTTTTTTTATTAAAAACTTAGGAATAATCCCTATAATCTCTCTTTTTAGTTTTGTTAAAGTTTGTGCTATTATTCCCATGAGTCCAACATTGCCTCCACCATAAATTACTTTAATTTCATAATTAGATATTATTTGCGCAACTTCTTTAGCCATTTCATAAAATTTTTTATCTATTTTATTTGATGCAGAACAGTAAATAGTAAGAGATTTTGTTTTCATAATAATTTTAAACGTATTATCTCATGTATTAAATATTGGTTATTTAATAATATGATATTTAATTTTTAAATGAATAAGTTGATTTACAGCATTTGATTAAGAGTTAACTCTTTTTCTATACCAATTAACTACATTTTCTTTTACCATTAAAGCAGAGGGAGTTACAATTAGTGTAAGGATTGTAGCGAATATTAGTCCAAATACTATTGCAGTAGACAATTGAACCCACCATTGCGTATCAGGTGATCCTCTTGTTACCTCTCTAGTAACAAAATCAATGTTAGTCATTGTTACCATTGGTAGTAATCCTAAAACTGTTGTTGTGGTAGTAAGTAACACTGGTCTTAATCTTTGAGCTCCAGTCTTAATTATTGCTTCCTTAACATTACTAGTTTTATTTTTGAGAAAGTCAAAAGTGTCAATTAATATAATATTATTATTAACGACAATTCCAGCAAGAGCTATTACACCAACACCCGTCATAACTATACCAAAAGCCTGACCAGTTATCATCAAACCTATCAAGACTCCTGCGGTAGACATCACAACTGCAAATAGTATTAAAAAACCACTATAGAAACTGTTAAATTGTAATAGTAAAATCATTAACATCATAAACAGAGCTACACTGAATGCTTTAGTTAGAAATGACTGTGCTTCTTGTTGATCTTGATTTTCGCCAATTAATTCTGCTCTTATATTTCTATCCAGACTATATCTTGGTAAGTCTGACATTAATTTACCTCGTATAAAAGGAGGTTCATCTGTTATTCCAAGAACATATTCTAACTCTCTAACTTTAAAATCAGCAAAGACTCCCGGTTTTACATCTGCCTGAATATTAATGGCATTCTTTGAGTCAACTCTTACAATATTACCTTTTGTATTTGCAGCTTTAATATCTACAAAGTTAGATATAGGTACAAGACCATTTTGGGTTGATATCCTAAGATTATTGATTGTATCTAAAGTTCTACCTTCATTTGGGTATCTTAAATACATTGGTATACTATCATTTGAATCATCTGGTCTGTATTCACCTAATTTCAGTCCATTTGTCGCTAGCTTAATGACATTACCAATAGAATTAATATTTACACCAAATTTAGAAGCTTGTTTTCTATCTACATTAATTTCCCATTCTATTCCAGGTGCAGGTAAATTATCTTCAATATTCATAAGATCTGGATAATTATCTATAAATTTTTTTAATTTTTCTGATTCAAGTATAAGTAAATTTTTATTACTACTAGTAAGTTTAATATTAACAGGTTTACCTGAAGAAGGCCCACCTTCCTGCTCTCTCGTTTCAACCTTAATACCTTTTATAGATTTTGTAGCATTAAGGATTTCTTCTAATATAACTATAGATGGTCTTCTCATATTCCAATCATTATATTCTAAGCTTATTGAGCCAATAAAATCTTCAGATGCTTCAGATTGCTCAGAAACATTTCCGCTTAAGGAATAAATACTTTTAAATTCATTGTTTCTATTTTGTATTTGTAAAATAATATTCTCAACTCTGTCTACATAATCTTTTTTTTCTTCAACTGATAAATTACCTCTCGCGAACACAACTATCTTTGCTAAATCAGGTTCTACACTTGGAAAAAATTCGACACCTGAGCCAATTCTCGTATAGGAAAAGTTTACAGCTATTAGCACTACCACTGCAGAAACTAATACTTTAGCAGGATGATTTAGGAGAAAACTAATTATCTTAACATATATTCCAATAAATCCTTTGATGTTTGAAATAGATACATTCGAATCTGAGGATAATATCTTTGCTGATTCCGAGACTTCATCTGAGCTCATTGTTTTATTTTCTGTCATTTTATAAATTCTTGGAATTATTTTTGAAAAAATAAAAATAAAAGCAATAATAGGAAATAAGTATTTTATAATAGTTAATGGAATAGATAGATAATTAATAGTAATAAATTTAGATACATAAGAAATTAAATTAAACACAATAACAGCAAAAATTAAAGGTATTATTATTTGAAGAACTATTCTTGCTAAATTATTTAGAACTGTACCAAGTACTGGAACAAATAGTAATGCCATAAATAATGAAGAGGTCAAAACACATATTAATGTTATTGGCAAATACTTCATGAATTCACCTGCTAATCCTGGCCAAAATATTAAAGGAATAAAAGCTGCTAGAGTTGTTGCGGTTGAAGAAATAATAGGTAAGGACATTTTCTTAGAAGCTTCTGCATAAGCTTCAACAACTGATAATCCTTCTTTAAGTTTTCTATCAGCATATTCAACTACAACTATTGCCCCATCAACAAGCAACCCAACTGATAATATTAATGCAAATAAAACGACAATATTTATTGTAAAACCCATTACAGAAAGAGCTAGAAGACCAGATAAGAAAGATCCTGGAATTGATAAACCAACTAAAAGACCTGATCTTACTCCTAATGCACCGAGTATAATGATTAAAACTAATATAATTGCTGCTATGACATTATTTTGCAGACTATTTAACATTGTCTTAATATATTTAGATTGATCTTGACTATACAATACTTGAATTGTTGGAGGAAAATCTGAAGAAGCATTTGATACTACTCTTTTAACTTCTTCAATTGTTTCAATTATATTTTCACCAACTCTTTTTGATACTTCAATTGTAACTGAATTTGATCCGTTTACATTAGCATATGATTGTCTGTCTTCAAATGTCCTTTTAATTTTTGCGATATCTCTAAATGTAATAACAGAATCTCCAGAAGATTTAATAGGGGTGTTTAATACGTCTTCAATGTTTTCAAATAAACCAGGAACTTTAATATCAAAACTCCCATCACCAGTATCTTGTCCACCTGCTGAAACCATCATATTATTTTCTCGAACTGTGTTTATTAATGCCTGGAGGTCAATATCGTAACTTTCTAGTGCAGTTTTATCAATTAAAATGTCAACTTGTTCATTTCTTTTTCCTCCAATTTTAGCTTCTAGCACACTGCTAATGGTTTCAATATCTTCTTGCAATTCTAATGCAAGATCCTGCAAAGACCTATCTGGCAGATCACCTACTAGTGAAATAAGTAAAATTGGAAAAGTACTAATATTAACCTCACTTACAGTAGGTTCGTTTGCTTCATCTGGCAAATCGCCTTTAGCTCGGTCAACTTTCTCTCTTACGTCCACCATAGCTTTGTCAGCATTAAAACCGGCATCAAATTCTAAAAGAACATTACCACCTCCAGAATAGGCAGTTGACCTAACTTCTTTTATCCCTTCAACACTTTTAACTTCATCTTCTATCGGCTTTACTAATAATCTTTCTGAGTCTTCAGCAGAGATACCTGTTTGACTTAAGGATACATAGATAATAGGTATATTAACATCAGGAGTAGATTCTTTAGGTATTGTTATATAGGTTACTGCTCCAGAAGCGATAATAAAAACTAATATACCTACGAATACCCTAGCTTTAGATAAAGCAAAATCAATTACATTCATTCTCTATTTAATTTGTTATTGATTCACCAACTGCAACATATTCTTGCCCTGTTACAATTAAATTTACTTTATCTGGAAGGCCAGAAACCCATATACCATCAATTGTATCTTTAACAGAAATAGTAGGGAAAAATACTACAATATTTTCTTCATTAACAGCTTTTACTCCTACAGTTCCATCATCGCGAAGAGTTAATATTGACGGTGGAATTTTATGAGCTTTTAATTCAGATCCAGCAATTGTAATTTTTGTAGTAATTCCACTTTTAAAAGATAAATCAGAGTTGTCAGCTTCTATAGTAATTTCAAATGTTCTTGTGCTTGTTTCAGCTGATGGTGAAATGAAAGAAATTACTCCTTCTTTTTTAATACCGTTAGTATTTTCTATAGTTGCTTTAGTTCCTAAATTTACTTTATTTACATCGAATTCTGATAAATATCCTTGAATTTTTATTGGATTAAGATCAATTATAGTAAATAGAAGAGTTCCAGGTGTGATATATTCGCTTTCTTCAACCATTTTATCAGATATGATTCCAGAGAAAGGTGAATTAATTGAAGTTTTGTTAATATCTAATTCGATATTTTTTAATTGAGATTTAACATTTGCTATCTGAGCTTCAATACTGGATTTTTGAGATTCAAAATTAATCATTATATCTTCTTTGTCAGATCTAGCATTAGCCAAGTTGAAAGAAGCTAAACTTAATTTTGATTTCGAGCTAAGTCCCTTATCGATAAGTTGCTTTGCTGAAGCAAATTCAATCTCATATAGTTTTATCAGTTCTTTATTTTGAGATAGTCTATTTACTTTATTTTGTTCATTTAGTTTTAATTCCTTTTTAAGTCGTTCCTGGTCTTTTTTTGCACTATTAAGTAATTCTTTTCTATTTTCTATTGAAATTTTTATTAGTTCGTCACCTTTAGATACTTTCTCCCCCCTATTAAAAGTTATGTTGGTAATATTGCCTGTTGTTTCACATTTAACATCAATTTTTTTATTATGAGTTGTTTGCCCTTGAAGTTCAATTGATTGATCAATTTGATTAAAATTGAATTCTTTTATATCTACTTTATTGCCATTATCTTCAATTGTAACATTTTCTGTTGTATTGTTTAATTCAGAGTTTTTAGATGTATCATCTTTAGCGTTAACATTAGTAAATTGACCAGAGCCTATCCATCCAACGACGAGTAATAGTATAAAAGCAGCTATAAAAATTGATTTTTTCATATTATTATTAATGTGTTTTATATAAGAGTTTACCTAGAAAAAACAATAGTCTTTAACTTGTATGTACAAATGAAATCAAAAGATTGGTTAAGTCGTCAAAACAGAGATCTTTATGTAAAAAAAGCTAAAAAGCAAGGCTATTTAAGTCGAGCTGCTTATAAGCTTATAGAAATTGAGAATAAATTTCGAATTATAGAAGAATCAAAAAAAATAATAGAATTTGGTGCATCACCAGGAGGTTGGAGTCAGGCAGTTTTGGAGATAAATCCAAAAATAGAAATTACAGCTATTGATCTATTAGATCTTAAGATAAACCATCCTCAAATTGCTTTTTACAAAGAAGATTATTTAAAATTTAATTATGATAAACAGGAAAATTATTTTGATTTAATTCTGTCAGATATAGCTCCAAATACTACTGGTCATAAATCTACAGATCATTTAAGGATATCAATAATGCTATTTGATATAATTGATCTTCAAGATAAAATTTTAGTTAATGGTGGTAATTTTGTAGCAAAAATATGGAAAGGTAGTGAAGAAAAAGAATTGGTTAATAAACTTAGGAATAAATTTAAATTAGTTTCATATTTTAAACCAGACTCATCAAGAAAAGATTCATCTGAAATTTTCATTGTTGCAAGAAACTTTATTAAATAAATGCAAAAAACTAATGAAATGATTTTAATTATTGACTACGGTTCTCAGTACACTCAATTAATTGCCAGAAAGATTAGAGAGCAAAATGTATATTGTCTAGTTCATCCTTATAATAAAATTAAATCAATCATTTTAGAAAATAAAAATTTATCAGGTATAATATTGTCTGGTGGACCTAATTCTGTTAAAGGTAAAAAATCTCCTAAGTTAGAAAAAAAAATTTTAAAGTTAAATATACCTATATTAGGTATTTGCTATGGACTTCAATTACTTTGCAAAGAATTTAATGGAAAAATTGGTCAATCAAGTTCTAGAGAGTATGGTCATTCTTTAATTGATTTAAAAAATAAATCTTTATTATTTTTAGGTGTTAAAAAAAACAATCAAGTTTGGATGTCTCATGGTGATCATATAGAAAAAGAACCTAAGGGTTTCATCATAACTTCATTATCAAGTAAAAGTGTTATTTCTTCAATTGAGAATAAAAAAAAGAAACTTTTTGGCTTACAATTTCATCCTGAGGTATATCATTCTTTAGAAGGAAAAAAGATTTTATCAAATTTTCTTTTTAAAATTTGCCAAGTTAAGAAAAAATTTAAGCTGGAAGATTTTCTCAATAATAAAATTAAGGATTTAAAAAGCAATTTAAAAAATAAAAAAGTTATTTGTGGATTATCAGGAGGTGTAGATTCAACAGTTACCTCTTTTTTGCTTTATAAAGCTATTAAAAAAAATTTATTCTGCATTTTTGTTGATCATGGACTATTAAGATTTAAAGAATCAAATGAAGTTGTAAAAATTTTCAAAAAAAAGTTTGGAAATAATTTTATTAGAGTTGATGCTTCTAGGATTTTTTTATCAAAATTAAAAAATATTCAAGATCCAGAAAAGAAAAGAAAAATAATTGGAAAAATTTTTATAGAAGTATTTGAAAAAGAGGCAAAAAAAATCAAAGAAGTTGAATATCTTGCACAAGGCACTCTCTACCCTGATATTATAGAGAGTATTCCTTTCTTTGGAGGCCCTACTGCTAAAATCAAAAGTCATCATAATGTTGGAGGACTACCTAAGAAGATGAATTTAAAAATTGTTGAACCCCTGAAAGATCTTTTCAAGGATGAGGTAAGATTATTAGGAGCAAAATTAAAAATTAGATCTGAATTATTATATAGACACCCATTTCCTGGTCCTGGTCTTGCTATTAGAATACCCGGCGAAGTAGATGTAAAAAAAATTGATATTCTTCAAAGAGTTGATAATATTTTCATAAACTATTTAAAAGAGAATAATATTTATAAAGATATATGGCAAGCTTTTGCCGTTTTACTACCAATTAAATCGGTAGGAGTAATGGGTGATGAGAGAACTTATAATTATTCTATTTCTTTAAGAGCTGTAACATCTGTTGATGGAATGACTGCTGACTTTTATATGTTTAGCAAAAAAGATTTAATAGAAATTTCTAAAAAAATTATAAGTAATGTCAACGAAGTAAATAGAGTCTTATATGACTTTACATCAAAACCTCCTGGTACAATTGAGTGGGAATAGTTTTACTTATTTACTATAAATAATTGTGATCTTTTAATTGAAGAGATTAATTTATCTATATCTTCAAATTTACTATTCTTTTTGTTATTAATTAACAGTTGGAAAAGAGTTTTCTTTTTCTTTTTTTCTTTATATTTTTTTAAAACGCAATCAGGTGAAGCTAGAGTATGCTTATAAAATGAAAAAATAGCTTCATTTTTTTTAAAATTCAAAGCATAATCTTTCCAATTTCCATTTGATACCCCGACAAAATAGCAGTTAAGTATTTTGCTTAATTCTGATTTAGAAAAAAAAAGATTATTATTGTTTGATATATGGGTAGATGATAATGAAATCATAAATTTAATATAACAAAAAAATCATGTCTGTAAATGCTGCAAATGATAAATTGGGGTGGAAAGCTCCTGAGTTCAATCTTTTAGATATTAGTGGTAAAATTTTATCGTTAAATGCAATTACTGGAGTAAATGGGACAGTAATTGCTTTTATTTGTAATCATTGTCCATATGTTATGTCTATTGCAGAAAGATTAAGTAAAGAAGCAAAAGAATTAAGCAAATTGTCTATAAATACAATATCCATTATGTCTAATGATGTTCTGCAATACCCTGATGACTCATATGAAAATATGAAAATTTTTGCAAAAAAATATGATTTTGACTTTCCTTATCTTTATGATGAAACACAAGAAGTAGCAACAGAATACGGGGCTGTTTGCACACCTGATATTTTTGCATTTAATAATAAAAATTTATTGTGTTATAGGGGCAGAATAGACTCTGGAGTAATGAAGTCTGATAATAAGGAAATTGATAGAGAATTATATAACGCTATGGTAAAAATAAAAAATGAAGGCATGGGCCCTAAAAAACAATTTAATAGTTTTGGATGTTCCATAAAATGGAAATAAAATGAATGAAAATACAATAAGTAAAATGAATTTTTTACGACAATTGACCAATATAGTTAAATCGAATTTAAGAAATATAATTATTTTTGTATCATTATGTTTTGTATTATTCTTGTCTTTTCAAATTTATTCCAATTACTCTTCTAATAAAATTCAAAAAAATAGTATTGCATTTTTTAAAGTGCAAAATCTTGAAGATATAACTGCAATCACTGATATAATCACTAAGCTCAGTAATCAAAATAATTTTTATGGTATTCTTTCTAAATTAGAATTAATTAAAGTTAATCTTGAACAAAAAAACAATCAAGAGGCCATAACTCTATATTTTGATCTCCTAAATAACAAAAATTTAGATCCAATATATAAATCAGCAATTGCTTCAAGGGCTACCTATCAATTTATTGATTTAAATTTTTCTAATTTATCACTAGATTATTCTCAAGCAATTAATGATTTTATTACTTATATAAATGATGAATTAGTGCCCTATCAAAGTACAAAATTAGAGCTTGTTTATTTAACAAAAATTTTAGAAGTTGAAAAAAATAATATTGAATACAAAAACTTTAAAGAAGTTAACGATATGTATAATAGTATAATTAACTCTGAGGTTGCTTCATCTGCCATAAAGGAAAGAGTAAATAAAATTCATGAGTTTTTCTCTAATAAATAGAAGTATCTTTTTAATCGCATTTGTTTTTTTTCTGAGCTCTTGTAGTACAAAAACAGTTTATGAAAAAATACAAATAAAAAAATATGAAGCACCTCTAATTGAAAGTATTGATAGTGCAAAAATAAATATTGACAATACAATTGATGTAAAAATAAATCTTGAGAACAAGGTAAGATTAAAAAAATTTAAAAATGATAATCAATATTTTAATAATGTTATTATTGAAAATGATAAGATCTATGCTTACAAAAATAATAAATTATATAATTTTAATTATAAAACTGGCGATTTAATTTCTTATAAAGAATTACAATTAACCAATGATGAAGATCCATTAATTTCTTTAAAATATTTTGATAATTCTTTTCTTTTAGCTTTTAAATCTGGCACAATATTAAGATTGAATTTGGATGGAGAAATAATTTGGAAATATGATTCTAATAAAATGCTAAATACACATTTAATTTTATCTAGTGAGCAAATTATTCTATTATATGTTGATGAGGTTAGAAGTTTGTTATCACAAGATGGAACTGAAATATGGTCTGAATCTTACCAGGACCTTCCAGTTTTTCAGGCTAAAGGCGGTCAAATAGCAAGCTTTTTTAATATATTGTATTTTGTTTTACCTAATAATAGTACTGGAGCAATTGATCTTAATCTTGGTACATTGCATAATTCTAAATTTGATGAATTGCCATTAATTAGTTCTTTAAATAACACAAAAGATAAAATTAATGTTTATGATAATTATTTATTCTATATCGATGAAGGAAATTATCTTTATACTTTAGATATTTTTAAAGATGAATTTATTCTTTTTAAAAAATATATAAATTCCTCATCATCAAATATTTTTTTTAATAATTCAATTATTTTGAAAGAAGGAAATTATCTTCATGCTATTAATCCTATTAATGGTAAAACCTATTGGCTAATAAATGATAATAAAATATCAAAAAAATCTAATATAGTTGCAGTTAGAAATTATAAAACAAATATTGAGTTATTTTTAAGAAATGGCGATGTATTAACAATAAACAACAAAGAATTAATTAAAATTACTAATTTAGATGTAGGAAAGGTTGATAATATATCTTTTGAAAAGCAAAATATTATTGTTTATACTAAAAGTGGTAAAACTGTAATTTTTTAAAATGAATTTTTTATTGATAGGTAAGCCCAATGCTGGGAAATCATCTCTTTACAATATATTAACTTCTGGAAGAAATAATATTATACACAAAGAAGAAGGAACTACAAGAGATTGGCATAAAAGTTGTGTTAAGGACTTCAAAAATGTATTTATTTATGACACTCCAGGAGTTGTCATCCTAAATGACAAAATAAATAAAATTCATTTTGCTGAATTATTTAATTTAGCGGATAAATTTATATACCTTATTGATTTTAAAGAAAAAAATTTTGATAATGAAATTCAATCAATTAATAAATTACGAGTTTTAAATAAAGAGATCATACTAATAATTAATAAAGATGATAATAATGAAAAAGATTTGAATATAAATTTATTTGGAATTAAAAAAGTATTTTTTATTTCGTGTGCACATAATCTTGGAATCGAAGAATTTTATGAATATTTAGAACAATTTGATGCAGAAATTGAAACAAAAAATCAATCTTTTTATTCAATTGCCATTTTTGGTAAACCTAATGCTGGAAAAAGTACATTAGCTAATTCTTTAATAGGTTATAATCGAATAACAACTAGTCCTGTCCCTGGAACTACATCTGATTTTGTTGAAGATACTTATAATTATAAAAAACAATCATTTAAAATAGTTGATACAGCAGGTATTTTCAAAAAAAATAAAATTGATAATAACTCCATAAATTTTAAAGCAATAAGAAAGTCTCTCGAAATAATTAATAGAATTAATTTATGTATAATGCTAATTGATTCAAATAATGGATTTGATTCACAAATAAAAAAAATCTTAAATATATTGATTAATCAGTCCAGCTCAGTTCTTATAGTATTTAATAAGATTGATACCATAAAAAATAAAAATTCATTTATTAAAGAAACTAAACTAATAGTAAAAGAAACATATTCTCAAACTAAAAATTTATCAATTATATTTATTTCTGCAAAAAATAAATCTAATGTTAATAAATTACAATCTACATTATTTATTAAATCTAAAAGAATAATTAAAAAAATACCCACTAGTAAATTAAATGCTTGTTTAAAAAAATCAACAGACGATAAACCTCATCCTTTAATAAAAAGAAAGTCAGTAAAATTTAAATATGCAGTTCAAATAAACACATCACCATTAACAATTAAAATTTTCTCAAATTTTTCAAAAGAAATTAAACAAAATTATAAAACTTATCTTGTTAATAATTTTATCAGAACATTTAAAATTGAAGACTCTAAAGTTAATTTGATTTTTACCTCAGCAAAAAATCCATTTAATTAGTGGCCTGTTCCTCCATACCAAATATAGAAATAATTAAGTTATTATTAAAACCGTCTAATGTTTTTAGTAAATAGGAATTGTCTAACATCCAATCATATAAGAAATTTAAAAACTCAAAATTATTAGTAAAATAAATTATTGTACTAAAAATTATATAGTTAAATATAAATCCAAATACAAAACCAAATAATTTGTCAATCATTACTCCTAAAATTTGTTTGTCAATATCCGAAGATATAATTTTTCTGATTTTTTTTAATATAAATAATGAAATAAGAAAAATTATAGGAATAGATATCAAAGTTGAAAGTATATTTGTAATTTGATCATAATCTTTCAATATATTAATATTAAGTAGTTGTGAGTTTATAAAAAATGATAAATCACTGTAAAAATAAATTGTTATTATTATTGACCCTATCCAAGTTAGTAATCCTAAAATAGATGCAATGACACCTCTCCAAAAACAAAAAATTATTACTAAGCTGCAAATAGCTAATAATATGTAATCAAAAGGAATTATAAAATTTTCAATCATTTTTCAAATAATATTAATAATGATGGTAAAAAAAATAATACACCAATCATGGCAAATATCATTGCCATGGATGTAAATATTCCAAAAATAACTGTTGGAATAAAACTAGAAAGACTCAAAACTGAAAATCCTAGAGCGATAGTCATTGATGTTGTTAGTACCGCTAAACCAGCACTCATATTTGTTAAACTTATTGATTCAATCATTTTATTATTTTTTTTAAATTCAGTAAAACGATACAAATAATGAATTGTATTGTCTACCGCAATACCTATAGTTATTGCAGCTATCGTAATTGTCATTATATCTAATGGGATAGATAAAAAACCAATAATTCCTAGAATAAAAGAAGATGCAAAAATATTTGGTATTATTGCTAATATACTTAATTTAATAGATCTAAATAATATTAAGAACATTATAAATATTAAAATAATTACAAATCCTAATGATTTTATCTGAGATTCAAATAAAGAATCTAACATATTATTATAAAGAACCAATAAACCATTCACCCTATAATCATCTAAAGATGTATTTTTATTATTTTCTATAAAATGATTTATTTCTTTAATAATTTTTTTTCTATTTATTTTTTCTGAATCTTTTACTCGGGCAGAAATTTTTGCCATATTTTTATCTATTATGAGATATGGATAAATAAGATCCTTTTTGTATGTTTCAGGAATTTCTTTATATAGAACAGATAGTTCAAAGATACCTAATGGTTTTTTATTAATTAAATTTGCTAATTCAATTAGTGATAGAATAGATTGCACTTTACCAATTTCATCTCTGCTTTCTAAATATTTATGTATAATTGATATCATTTCAATTTTATTCTCAGAAAACCAATTGACATTTATATTATCTGAAAAAATATCATCATCAAAAAAATCCTCTTCTAATTCCAAATCATCAATAATCTCTTCATCATTATCATTAGTTATTAGTGACAATTCATCATTTTTATTAAATGTTAGAATAATATCTAAGGGAGTTGTTCCACCTAATTCATCATCTATTAACTTCATCCCTTTATATATTTCAGTATTTTTTTTAAAATAATTTACAAAACTATTTTCTACACCCAAATTAGATGCACCTACAACAGATCCTATGAATAAAAACAAACTTACGACAAGAATTTTTTTGTGGTGATTTAAAACTATAGATATGAAATTAATTTTTAAGATATTTTTATTATTATTCAGACTAAAATTAATCGGAAATATATAAATTAGAAATGGAAGAATAGTAAAAGAGCAAAATAATGATATAATAAGAGAAATTATCATTATAAAACCAAAGTCTATTATGGGTTTGATGTCAGTAATAATTAGGGATCCAAAAGCAACCATTGTTGTTAGTGTTGTATAAAGACAGGGCCAAAACATATTTTTTAATGTAATTGACAAATTTTGCTCATTATATTCAAGCAGTCTATAATAATTAATTATATGTATATTCATTGACACCGATAAGATGAATATCAATGCGGAAAAATTTGATGAGATTGCAGTAACTTCAATTTGTGTAAATCCAAGTATACCAAATATTACAACAATTGAGTAAGAAGAACTTAATAAACATATAATTACCCATATGATTTGCCTAAAAATAAAGAATAAAACAGCAGTAATTATTAAAATGACTGAAATACTGAATACAATTATGTCATTTTTGACAAAATTTATTACATCACTTGCAATCATTTCAACACCACCTAGATAATAAGATTGTTTTGTGTCTGATCCTTTAATGATTTTTCTTATGTTTTTGATAAGATTATTTCTTTCTTCATCATAAAAGGTTTTGATAGAAAGGTATTCTTTTTTAGAAATAATTAAATTTTTAAAATTTTCTTTAGCTGTAATTAGTTCTAAATTTTCTTTTAGGTAAATAACTATAGAGAAAACATTAGCTTTCTTATTTATAATTTGATCTAAATAAACTGGATTATTAGAAAATTCTTTAATTACTTCTTTTAAGTCTAAATTAGAATTTCTTAAGTTTTCAATGTTACTACTGTTCAACTCTGTAAGAGTAGTATTATTGAGAAATAGAATAGGGGCGTCAATAAAACTAAAAACATGGGAAACGGGTTTTAAATTTAATAACTTTGATGATATTGATTCAAAATTTTTAATAAACTCTTTATCAATTTCACCTTTTTTTTCTACAGCGAGTACTAAGAAATTATCTGAATTAAAAACTTTGTTATAACTGTTATAATACTTAAATTCTTCGTCATTTTGTGCAACTAATGTATCTGATGAAGCGTCAATTCTAAAATTTTGGATAAAAAAACCAGATAAAAATAATATTATTATAGCTAATATAGAAAAAAAAGTTAATTTTAATTTAGACAAATTTTCTCTCAACTCTATTTGTTAAAGAAGTTAATATTTCATGACTTATTGTTTTACAATTTTTTGCTAATTCATCAATTCCATGTTTATAATTGATAATATCAACATAAGTTTCATTTTTAAAATTTGATATACCCTTAGTAATATCAACAATTATACTATCCATAGATATTCTTCCAATAATATTATATTTTGTATTTTTTAAAAATACCATTCCATTATTACTTAATATTCTATTAAGACCATCACCATAACCAATACCAACAACTGCAATCCATGTTTTTTTGTTAGTTTTATATGTTTGGTTGTAACCAACAAATTGATTTTTATCTAATAACTTTATTTGTAATATTTTGGCTTTAAGTTTAACCACAGATTTTATATGTTTTTTTAATATGATATTGTTAAAGTGGCCTCCATAAATACTTATTCCCGGCCTGATCATATCAAATAAATATTCTTTTGATAAAACACTCCCAAAAGAATTTGCTAAACTAAAAACTATTTTATTGTTTCCATGATGATCTTTAATTTGTTTAAATTTATTTAGTTGCAAACCATTATAAGGATTTTGTTTATTGTCGGCACATGCTAAATGGCTCATGATTATTTTTAAATTTTTATCTTTAAATAAAATTTCTTCATATTCATTATAATTCATTCCAAGTCTATTAATGCCTGTATTTATCTGTATACCATAATTTAATGATTTGTTTTTCATCTTCCTGTAATCTTTTAAATTGGATAAAATTGGTATTAAATTATATTTTTTAAAAATTTTATAATTATTAAATTCCGTTCCATTAAGTATATAAATAAAACCCTTTGAAAAATTTTTTCTTAAAGACAATCCTTCTTCAGTTGTTGCCACAAAAAAATGTTTACATCCATTATTTAATAATAATCTATAAATTTTTTCAGCACCTAATCCATAGCCATTTGATTTTATTGTCGCAGAACAAATATTTTTTTTGTGTAGTTCATTAAAAAAATTGTAGTTATGAATTATATTATTTTTGGAGATTTCTAAAATTACGTTACTTTGAATCACTCCATTATATTATCATAATCTTTATTATTAAGATCACTGAATCTTGTATAATTTGACTCAAAGTGTGCTTTTATTGTACCTATTGGCCCATGTCTTTGCTTTGCAATAATTATTTCAGCGGTGTTATGAGCTTTTTCACAAAGTTCCTGCCATCTACTTGTTCTCTCAAGATATTTTTCTTCAGCTTCTTCTGGTTTTTTTATTGGTTCCATTCTTTCTAAATAATAACTTTCTCTAAAAATAAACATAACAACATCTGAATCTTGTTCAATAGTTCCGCTTTCTCTTAAGTCAGATAATAGAGGTCTTTTATCCTCTCTTTGCTCTACCTGTCTAGATAGTTGCGATAGTGCAATAATTGGAATATCTAATTCTTTTGCAATTGCTTTTAACCCTCTAGTTATTTCAGAGATTTCTTGAACCCTACCTTCATTTTTATTTTTATTATTTGAAGACATAAGTTGCAAATAATCAATAATAATTAAGTCTATTCCATATAACCTTTGTAACCTTCTTGCTCTTGCTCTTAAGGTTGCAATAGTTAATATAGGATTATCATCAATAAAAAGATTTAAGTTTTCAAGTTCGGAAGAAGCTTTTGCTATTTTTTTAAAATCATCCTTCAATAATTCTGCTTTTCTCATTTTATCACCAGAAATTTTTGTTTGCTCTGCTAGGATTCTTGTTGCTAATTGTTCTGATGACATTTCTAATGAAAAGAAAGCTACTTTTCCACCGTCTATTAATTTTTTACTTCCTAATTCATCAATTTTTTCTTTAAAATTTAGAGCAACATTAAATGCAATGTTGGTTCCAAGAGCAGTTTTACCCATTGAAGGCCTTCCTGCGATTATTATTAAATCTGATTTATGTAAACCTCCTAATTTATTATCCAAGTCTTTTAATCCAGAAGCTACTCCAGCAATTTTACCTTCTCTTTTAAACGCCTCATTAATAATAATTATTGCATCTTTTAATGAGTCACCAAATTTAGTATATTTTCTTTCTGAACTGCCAGTATTTGATAAATTGTATAAATCATTTTCAGCATTTTCTATAAGTGCCTCTCCTGTATTTTCTGTATTTGTATCGTAAGTATCATGAATTAAATTTTGACCAATACCAATTAAAGCTCTTTTTAAATGTAATTCATAAATTATTTTTGCATATTGAAGAGTATTTTGAGTTGAAGGCGATGAGTCCTTAATTTGATTTAAATATCTCGTTATTTCTAATCCAAATTCATTTTCAGAAAGGTAATTTTTAAGAGTAATTGGGGATACTAGTATGTTTTTATTTAATAATTCTTTAATTTGTTTGAAAATTATTTGATGATTTTGATCAACAAAATGACTTTCATCTAAAAAATCTGATATTTTTTCATAATTTCGATTATCCCATAATATACATCCAATAAGAGCTACTTCTGCATCTATATTTGAAAATTTTTCAATTTTGTCATCCTTATTGGAAATATTTAATACCTGACTCTGATCCATTAATTAACATTGTTAAATTTTTTTACCCTTTATAACAATAAAACAAATTAAAAAAAAAAAATAATAAGTTAATATCTTTTTAATTACGTGTATAAATTTAATTAATTTTTATTTACTTTTATTTTTAGAGTGTGTGAGATATTTAAATAAGGGCTTATGGCAATTTCATACTCTCCCAATTCTCTGATTGGATTTTGCATTTCTATATCATCTGAATGAATATTAACATCATTATTCTTTAATTGATTAATTATTTCTTTCTTTGAAATAGATCCATATAATTGGTCTTTTTCATCTGCTTCTTTATAAAATATAATATTTAAATTTTTTATTCTTTCAATAACTTTTTTTGCTTCTTCAAGTTTTTTCTCTTCTTTATTTTTAATTTCTTCTTTTATTTTTTCATAATACTCAAGATTTTTTTTATTTTCTCTAAGAACCATATTATTTGGCAATAAAAAATTTCTAGCAAATCCATTTTTTACTTCTACAAGATCTCCTATTTTCCCAAGTTTTTTAATATTAGTTGTTAAAATTACTCTCATCTTAATAGAAATTTTTACTAGTATATGACATTAATGCTAAAAAACGAGCTCTTTTGATAGCTTTAGATAGTTCTAACTGTTTTAATCTAGATACATTACTTATCCTACTAGGAGTAATTTTGCCCTTTTCACTAACGTATCTTGATAATAATTTTGTATCTTTATAATCAATTTTCGGCGAGTTTTTTTGACTAAATGGACAGAATTTCTTCCTATCCTCGAAAGGAGAGTTTTTGTTATCATCTCTACTCCTAGATTTAAATTTTTTATTTCTTTTCATAATTTAGCTTTGTTGGAAGTTCTTGATGTTTTTCTACTCTTACAAATAAATGTCTTATAAAACTTTCATCTTGGTTTAAAGTTTTTGACATACTTTGAATCTTATTTCCTTGAATTTCAATTTGATAAAAATTATAAAAAGCTTTACTAAAATTATTTATTTTGTAACTTAAATCTCTTAGCCCCCAGTCCTCACTGTTAATTATTTTTCCAGAGTTACTGGTTATGATTTTATTGAGATTATCTAAACAAGAACTTCTTAATTTATTAGATATATCTGGACTTAGCAGTATTACAGCTTCAAAATTATTCATAAACTCCTTGGTTATATCTTAAAATTAAATTTCAAGAGAAGTATTTCTTGCATATATTTATAATTTTCAATAAATCAAGTAAATATGACAGCAATAATTTTTCCTGGCCAAGGTAGTCAATACTTGAATATGTCTATGGATTTCAATGAAAGTTTTGAAGTTGCAAATAAAGTTTTTCAAGAAATTGAAGATTCCACAAAAATTAATATTCGTCAAATAATATCTAAAAATCAATCAGATAGTCTAAACCAAACAAATTTCACACAAATTTCGATTTTTGCTGCTTCAATGGCTATTTATAAAACTCTTTTAAATCAAATAGGTCAAGAAATTTTAAATCCTAAATTTCTTTTAGGCCATTCTCTTGGAGAGTATTCTGCTTTAGTTGCAAATAACTCTATGAATATTGCACAAGCATCAATTTTGATAAAAAGAAGAGGTGAGCTTATGCATTCCTCTATTGAGCCAAACATTTCTGGTATGGCTGCAATTATTGGTAAAAATGCTTCTTCTGTTGATGAAATAATTAAGAAAAATAATCTAGATGTTGTTATTGCGAATGATAATTCGCCTAAACAAGTTGTTGTATCAGGTTTAATTGAAGCAATTAATAATTCTGAAAATGTTTTTTCTCAAAATGGAGTTAAGAAATATATAAAGTTAAATGTATCCGCCGCATTCCATAGTAAGTTTATGAATGATGCACAAAACAAGTTAAATGATGAAATAGATAAAATTAGTTTTAAAAATAAAATTATTCCAATTATTTCAAATTATGATGCAAATATTAATTCTGAAATAGATAAAGTAATATTTGCATTAAAAAATCAAATGTCCAATAAAGTTAATTGGACTAAAAGTATTAAAACGCTTGAAGGAACAGATATTGATCAAATAATTGAAATTGGTCCAGGTAAGGTTTTATCTGGTTTAATTTCTAGAATCACTAATAAATTTGATATTAAATCTATTGATAAAATTAAGGATTTAGAAAAATTAAATTAATATGGAAAAAATTCTAATTACAGGCGCTTCTGGTGGTATTGGATCATCTATTGCAGATAAATTTTTAAAGCAAAATTCAACAATGATTTTAACCTCCTCTTCAATCTCAACTCTAAATAATTTAAAAGAAAAGTATGGTAGTGATCATTACTATTATGTTTTAAATTTTAATGATTCAGCTAATTTTGAAATTGTTTTAAAAAAAATATCTGAGGAACATCCTGATTTAAATGTAATTGTTAATAACGCAGGAATTACTGATGACTCACTTTTGTTAAGAATGAAAGTAGAACAATGGGATAAAGTAATTCAAGCTAACCTTTCATCAAATTTTTTGATTGTAAAAAGTCTGCTTCCAAATATGATTAAAAATAAAGTAGGTAATATTATTGGTATTTCTTCTGTTGTTGCAATATCTGGGAATCCTGGGCAGTCTAATTATGTAGCATCTAAATCTGGGATGATAGGCTTTTATAAATCAATTGCCCTCGAAGTTGCTTCAAGAAATATAAATGTTAATATAATATCTCCAGGTTTTATTATTTCACCCATGACAGATAAATTAAATGAAAAACAAAAAAATATTATTTTAGAAAAAATTCCAATGAAAAGATTTGGTAAACCAAATGAAATTGCCGATTTAGTTTACTTTTTGTCAAGCGATCAGTCAAGATACATCACAGGTCAAAACATTCATGTAAACGGTGGAATGTTAATGGTATAATGTATTGACATTATCTAACTTAATATTCTATTAACAGCTAACTAAGGAGAGTATGATGAGTGAAGTTGAAACACAAGTTAAACAAATAGTTGTGGATCATTTAGGAATAGATGAAGCTAAAGTAACACCTGAATCTAAATTTATTGATGACTTAGGTGCTGATAGTTTAGATACGGTAGAATTAGTTATGGCTTTTGAAGAAAAATTTAGCATTGAAATACCTGATGATGCCGCTGAAACAATACAAACCGTTCAAAATGCAATAGACTATATTCAAAGTAAAAAATAAATTCTTAATTTATGAAGCGTGTAGTTGTTACTGGAATAGGTTTACTTACTTCAATTGGTAACAACAAAGAAGATACCTGGGATAACTTAATAAATTGCCAGTCTGGTATTAAAAAAATATCACATTTTAATACAGAGGGATTAACTTGTGAAATTGCTGGATTTATATCTCACAATATTAATGAGCCACATTATTATGATAGATCAATACATTTAGAATTAAAAGATATTAAAAGAAATGATAGATTTATTCAATACGGAGTTGCTGCTGCAAAAATGGCAATTGAAGATGCTGGATTAAGTGATATTGATGAAAAAGAAAAACTTAAAATTGGCATTAGTGTTGGATCCGGTATAGGTGGGCTGGAAACTATTTATGATGGATCACTTACATTGGAAAATAAAGGTCCAAGGAAGCTTTCTCCTTTCTTTATTCCTTCGTCATTAGTAAATTTATTATCAGGTCAAATATCTATAAAATATGGTTTCAAAGGTCCTAATCATTCTGTTGTAACTGCATGTGCAACAGGGGCACATTCCATTGGTGATGCAGGTGAAATGATAAAAAGAGGTGCGGCAAATGTTATGATTGCAGGAGGATCGGAAGCGGCTGTTTGTAGATTAGGTGTTGCTGGTTTTTGTGCAGCTAGAAGTCTGAGTACCTCTTATAATGATAATCCCGAAAAAGCTTCTCGCCCATGGGATATTGATCGTGATGGATTTGTTATGGGTGAAGGTGCTGGAATAATAGTTTTAGAAGAAATGGAATATGCAAAAAAAAGAGGAGCAAATATTTATGGTGAACTTATCGGTTATGGTATGTCTGGAGATGCTTACCACATAACTGCACCGGCAGAAGATGGAGATGGTGGTTATAGAGCAATGATCGAAGCTCTAAAAATGGCAAAATTATCCTCAGATGATATTCATTATATTAATGCCCATGGGACCTCTACTATTTTAGGCGATCAAATAGAGCTTAATGCAATAAAAAGGCTTTTTAATAGTAATAAAAATCTTTTTGTAAGTTCAACAAAATCATCTATTGGCCATTTACTGGGCGCAGCTGGAAGTGTTGAAGCAATATTTTCAATTCTTGCTATAAATAATAATACACTACCAGCAACTTTAAATTTAGATAATCCTATAGAGTCAGGAAATATAAATTTAATTGGAAAAGAACCTTTGAAAGAAAATATTCATTTAGCCTTAAGTAATTCTTTTGGCTTTGGAGGAACCAATACTGCGCTTTTATTCAAGAGTATTTAGTTTTTTACTAATCTTTATAATATACTTTTTTTACATTATTTTTATTAAAGAAATTATTTTAAAAAATGAATATTTTTTAATTGAAAAAAAAGTAAACTATAAAAATATTATTGATGCAAATATAATAGATAATCAATTAAATTTATTTATTTACAAAATAACATTAAAAGCTTTTTTATTAATAGATAATAAAATACATTTTGGTAAATTTAAATTAGATAATGAAAATACTTATAACAAAATTTTAAGCAAAATATCACAACCTAGCAATATATATGAAAAAATTACTATTGTTGAGGGTTGGTCTAAAAAAGATTTAAATAAAATTTTTAATAAAAATTTTAATGAATATATTGAATTAGATTATAATAAAATTATTGCTGACACTTATATGTTTAGTGAAGGATCATCTTTTAATGAATTTAAAAAACAGTTAGATAAAAGATATTTGTTGATTGAAAATAAATTCAAAAATCATTATTTATTAAAAAAATATTCATTTAATGAAATATTAATTATTGGATCTTTGTTGGAAAAAGAAGGTTTAGATTATAATGATAAAAGAAATATATACTCAGTAATAATGAATAGATTAAATAATAAAATCAAACTTCAAATAGATGCTACGGTTATATTTTCCTTAACAAGAGATAATAATAATTTAGATAGAAAGCTAACATATGAAGATTTGCGAATTAATCACCCATATAATACGTATTACAATTATGGATTGCCTCCAGGGCCAATTTCATATGTTGGATATAAAACAATTGAATTAATTTTTGAAGATTATAAAACGGATTATTTATTTTATTTTTATAACTCTTTTGAAAATAAACATATATTTTCATTAAGTTATAAAGATCATTTGGAAAAATTGAATGAATATAGATCAAAAAAATAAAATTATAATTATATCCTCTCCATCTGGCGCGGGTAAAACCACTTTATGTAAATTGTTATTAAAAAAAATGAAAAATATTAATTTATCAATTTCATACACATCAAGAAATCAAAGATTAAATGAGATTGATGGAAAAGATTATTATTTTGTATCTAAAAAAACGTTTATGAAATTAAAAAATAAAAACTTTTTCATAGAAACCGCAATTAATTTTGGTAATCATTACGGTTCACCTTTTAAAAATTTAAAAATTTCTAATAAAAATAAAAAACAAATATTATTTGATATTGATTGGAAGGGCGCAAGAAAAATAAGAAAAAAAATTGAGAAAAATAATATAATAGATTTTTTTATTTTACCTCCATCAATAAAAGAATTGAAAAAAAGACTTTTAAAAAGAGGTAGAGATAATGAAGAAGATATAAACTTGCGATTATCTTATGCCATTAAAGAAATAACCCATTATAATGAATACTCATATGTTTTAATAAATCAAAATGTTGTACA
>CABXJB010000005.1 GCA_902512415.1 uncultured Alphaproteobacteria bacterium | reverse complement strand
CATTAGTAAGTTTATTTGTAAAAAAATATTTACCTTTCATTCCAATAAAGGGAGAGACATAAAAATTTTTTTTACATTCATGTTGCAAATTTTTCAAATCTTTAGAATTTCCTCTAGCAAATACGTAAGTATGTTGCTCATTAGAAGTGTTTTTTACTTCATAGAATATAGAAATTAGTCTACTTTCATCATAGCAATAAATTATTGAGAGAGGATTAAATACATATCCAAAAATTCTAGGAAAACACAGCATTTGAATTTTTAAATTTTTATACGTTACTTTATAGTTGTTTAACATTTCAGCTATAAATTCTCTAATAGGTCTTTCATCTCTGTATCCATGATCTCTTTCATTAAAAGAAAATATATTGAAGGAATTAATTGAAAATATTTTTGATTTTGATTTTATAATTTCAAGCTCATCTAAATCTAAAAATAAACTTGGAACTTTATATTTGAAAAAATGTTCAATTTTTCCATAACGTTTATGCACAATTGAAGAAAGTATTATCTTTGTGTTCATTATTTTTCTAATACATTAGCCTATAATAGAAATTATTATCTCTTTTCCAAGGTATATTAACACCCAACATTTTGGAAATATAAACAGCAGATTGAATTCCATCTTCATGAAAACCATAACCATGATAAGCACCGCAATAAAAGGTGTTACTTACTCCCTGTAACTCTTTTAATTTTTTCTGCGATTTCATTGTTTTTATATCAAATTTAGGATGTGTAAAAATTGTTTCATTATGAATAGTTTCTGGAGTCCTATCAGGATTAATTGTAACAAAATATTTTTTTTTTGTTTGTAATTTTTGTAAATTATTCATCCAATAAGTTAATGTAAAACTTTGATTTTCTTTTTCATTTTTAATAAAATTCCAACTAGACCATGTTTTTTTATTTTTAGGCATCATTGAAGTATCAGAGTGAAGATATGCTTTATTCTTTGTATATTCAAAATCTGATAAAATGTTCTTCTCTTCTACTGTAGGCTTATGCAATATTGCTAAAGCTTGATCTGCATGTGCTGCAATAACAAGGTAGTCATATTTAAGCTCTTCTTCATTTTTAATTATTCTTATTTGGTTATCTGCTCTTACTATCTCATTTATTTTTGAATTAAGACTATAATTAAATTTATTAAGATCTAAAATATGTTTTATATATGAATTACTTCCGCCTTTAACAAACTTCCATTGCGGTCTATCTTTAAAATTAAATAAGCCATGATTATTAAAGAAATTTAAAAACAACTTTAAGGGAAAATTAGATACATCGTATTGATTAGTCGACCAAATAGATGAAATCAATGGATAAATATGAAGTGTTTTTAAATAAGAAGAGAAGTTATTTGTGTTAAGAAAATCTTCAATAGTAATATTCTTATTTATTGTATGTAAATTTATATTTTTGCATAATTTATAGAGTCTATAAATCTCATAAATCATTTTTAAATAACTAAAATTAAAAATATTTTTATACTGAGCAAATAATGTTCGCAGACTATTTCCCCCATATTCAATATTAGAAAACATATCTGAAACTGCAAATGACATATCTGAGTTAAATGTTTGTACATTTAAATGATCAAAAAATTTAATCAAATCTGGATAGTTTTTATCATTAAAAACGATAAAGCCTGTGTCTATTGAAATATTATTATCTGATAAAACCTTTACAGTCCTTGTGTGACCTCCTAAGCGATTATTTTTTTCAAATAGATGAACATCATATTTTGATGAAAGGAAATAAGAGGCACTAATACCAGCAATGCCTGATCCAATGACAGCAATTTTTTTTTTAGAAATATTATTCACTTATACTTTTAAATGCCACTAAAGCTCTTTTTCTTGTATACTAAGATCAACAATAGATAGAGGTAGTTTATAAAATTGATAAGAAAAGGCAGGCTTATTTACTATGCGGTGGCATTTTTTTTTCAACAAACCAAACATGTTTTTTAAGAACTGGATCATATTTTTTTAATCTTAACTTTTCTGCAACTTTCATACCTTTAGTTGGTTTTCTGACAATATATTTTGTGCCAGTTTTGGGATTTTCTTCAGGTATAAGTTGCTTTAAAGCATATGAGGTTTTCTTTGCCATGGTGATCCTATATATTAATAATTATCTAAATAAAGTATTTTTTAAATATCATTTACTGTTTGTTTGATAAAAGGGCTATACAAACCTTTTTTCTTAGCAGCAGAAATTTGTTTATTTCTATCAATCAAACTTTTTTTCTTAGACTCACTAATTTTACCATAACAATTAGGGCAAGAAATACCCTTAGTGTATTTTTTAGATTTAAGCTTATATATAGAAAGTGGGTATCTGCATGCATGACAAAGTTCATATGTTCCATCTTTCAGTTCATTTTGTACAGAAACTCTATTATCAAAAACAAAGCACTCTCCATTCCATAATGAGTTATTATTTGGTATCTTTTCCAAATAACTTAAAATACCTCCATGTAACTGGTTAACATCTTTAAAACCTTTTTTTATCATATAGGATGACACTTTCTCACACCTAATTCCACCAGTACAAAACATTGCAATTTTTTTATTTTTTTCTTTCTGTAAATTATTTATTAAATATCTTTTAAACTCTGTAAAACTTTTTGTATTTGGATTTATTGACCCTTTAAAAGTTCCCATCTCGACCTCAAAAGTATTTCTCACATCAATTAAAATAGTTTCTTTATCAGATATAAGATTATTCCATTCTTCTGGTTTAATTTTTTTTCCAGTAATTTTTTCAGGATCTGCAATCTCTGTTCTTAGTGTGACTATTTCTTTTTTATGTTTGACCTTAAGTCTAAAGAATGGCATGAATTTTGAATATGAATATTTTGGACTGCAATTATCAAATCCTATCTTTAGTAAGTAAGACTCAAACTCGTTAATACTATCAGATATTCCGGCAATGGTTCCATTAATACCTTCTTCAGCTAAAATAATTGTACCTTTTATTTTATTAAATTTACAAAAATGAGAAAGTTCATTTTTAATTGTTAAAATATCTGTTATTTTTTTAAATTGATAAAAAGTAACGATGGTAAATTTAGAATTTATCATTTATTCATCTATTATAATAACCTAATAATTATTTCTATGACAAATACTAATATTGAGGCTGTTCAAAACCTTTTAGCTAATTGTTCAATTGAAACCACGCCTAATGTTTATGCAAAATATGGAAATTTTTCTGATTTGATTGATAAAGCAAGTGATATTTACATTACTTATCTTCCCGATGAAGGTATGAATAAAGTGATTGATACAGCTAAAAAACTTACAGTAGAAGGATACACTGTGATCCCTCATCTACCTGCAAGAACAATTGCAAATTATGATGAATTAGAAAAATACATACAATCTCTATCTGAAGATTGTGGTTGTTCAAAGATTTTAGTTATAGGAGGTGGGGGTAGTCAAAAAGGTAGTATTGCGAGCTCTATTGAAATTTTAGAAACAGATCTATTATCAAAATACAAATTTAAAGAAGTAGGACTTGCTGGCCATCCTGAAGGAAACCCAGATGTTAATCAAGTTGATTTAGATAATGCTATTATTCAAAAGAATCAATTTTCAAAAAAAGCAGATTTTAAAATGTATTTAGCAACTCAGTTTTTCTTTGAAGCAAAATCTTTAAAAAAATGGGAGCTGCATCTTAAGAGTTTAAATAATAACCTAGAAATTCATGCTGGTATACCAGGGCCTGCTACTTTAAAAACTTTACTGAGTTACGCTACATCATGTGGGATTGGTAACTCAATTAGATTTTTATCAAAACAAGCCTTGAATATTACTAAGTTGGCGACCACTAGAAGTCCAGATAAATTAATATATGATCTGGCTAGCTACCAAGTAGAAAATCCAGAAACGAAATTAAAAAAAATACATTTTTATGCTTTTGGAGGAATTAAAAAAACTAGTGACTGGTTAAAAACAGTAAATAAGCATGATTTATCCTATAACGGTCAAAAATTTGAATAATTAATGATAATATATATCAACAATTTTTATTTCGCAGTTTGAAATAAACATTTAGATCCAAAAAAACATCATCTATAAATCCTATCAAATTAGAGGAGTTGTATGTCTGACATTGAGATAGCACGTAAAGCGACAAAGAAAAATATCACAGAAATTGCATCAAAATTAAACTTAGATCAAAATGATTTACATCCATTTGGTCATCACACTGCAAAAATTGATTTTAACAAAATTAAAGAAAAAAAACAAAATTCAAAATTAATTTTAGTTACTGCTATTACCCCAACTCCTGCTGGAGAAGGTAAAACAACTACCTCTGTTGGTTTAAGTGATGGTCTATGTAAGATTGGAAAACAAAGTATTGTTTGTCTTCGTGAACCAAGTCTTGGACCAAGTTTTGGTATGAAGGGTGGCGCTGCTGGAGGTGGATATGCTCAAGTAGTTCCAATGGAAAATATTAATTTGCACTTTACAGGTGATTTTCACGCAATCACATCAGCAAATAATCTACTGGCTTCATTAATTGATAATCATATCTATTGGGGAAACAAACTTCAAATTGATACACGTCGAGTTAGTTGGAAAAGATGTGTTGATCTTAATGATAGAGCTTTAAGAGAAATAACTGCTAATCTTGGTGGTGTTGCAAATGGATATCCACGAACAGATGGGTTTAATATTACAGTAGCATCAGAAGTAATGGCCATTTTTTGTTTAGCAGATAACTTAGAAGATTTAGAGAGAAGATTGAGTAATATAACTGTAGCCTATACAAAAGATAAAAAACCAATTTTTGCTAAAGACTTAAATGCGCATGGACCAATGACAGTGCTTTTAAAAGAGGCACTTATGCCAAATTTAGTACAAACCTTAGAAAACAATCCTGCAATAATTCATGGGGGTCCATTTGCTAATATAGCCCATGGATGTAATAGTATTATTGCAACTAAAACGAGTTTAAATCTTAGTGATTATGTTGTTACAGAAGCTGGTTTTGGTGCAGATTTGGGCGCAGAAAAATTTCTAAATATAAAATGCCGTAAAGGCAAATTAGTTCCTAGTACTGTAGTATTAGTTGCTACAATTCGTGCATTAAAAATGCATGGCGGTGTAGATAAAAAAGATTTGCAAACAGAAAATGTTGAAGCGGTAATTAAGGGTACTTCAAACTTAAAACGTCATATAGAAAATATACAAAAATTTGGAGTACCTGTAATTGTTGCAGTTAACCATTTTGTTGCTGATACTGATAAAGAAATTGAAGCTCTAAAAAAAGAGTGTGAAAAAATAAATATTGACGCAATTACATGTGAGCACTGGTCCAAAGGAGGCAATGGGACTGTAGAGTTAGCAAATAAAGTAGTTGAGCTAGCTGACCAAGAGAATAACTTTAAATTTATATATGATGAAGATATTCCACTTATTGATAAGGTCAAAAAAATTGCTAAAGAAATTTACAGAGCTGATGATATAATTGCAGATTCTAAAATTAGAGATCAATTAAAGTTATTTGAAGAACAAGGATATGGTAATTTTCCTATTTGTATAGCTAAAACCCAATATAGTTTTTCCACTGACCCAACATTAAAAGGCGCTCCAACAAACCATTCTATACCAATAAGAGAGGTTCGTTTATCAAGTGGAGCTGAGTTTATTGTTGTTATTTGTGGTGAGATTATGACTATGCCAGGATTACCAAGTGTCCCTGCAGCAGATTCAATAAGGCTAAATTCTCAAGGAGAAATTGAAGGTCTCTTTTAAAACTGATAAGAAGTAAAATTAAATTTCATTATGATTAAGAGACCAAAAAAATATTCTGTATTTTCTCTTGTGAAAAATGCTCTCAGTTACCATGAAAATTGGCAACCAGCTTGGCGTAATCCAGAGATAAAAAAAGAATATGATGCTATTATTGTGGGTGGTGGAGGTCATGGATTAACAACAGCATATTATTTAGCAAAAAACCATGGGATTAAAAATATAGCTATTGTTGAAAAAGGATGGATAGGTGGTGGAAACACAGGAAGAAACACTACTATTATTCGTTCAAATTATTTATGGGATCAAAGTGCAGCTATCTATGACCATGCATTAAAACTCTGGGAGGGGATGTCTCAGGAACTTAATTATAATGTTATGTTTTCTCAAAGAGGAGTGATGAATGTTGCTCATAATTTGCATGATGTCAGAGAATTAAAAAGAAGATGGAATGCAAATCGTTTAAATGGAATTGATTGTGAATGGCTTAGCACTGCAGAAGTAAAAAAATTCTGTCCAGTAATTAACACATCACCAAATATACGCTATCCAGTTATGGGAGCTACTTTACAAAGACGTGCTGGAACTGCAAGACATGATGCTGTTGCATGGGGATACGCAAGAGGAGCAGATGCAATGGGCGTTGATATTATTCAAAATTGTGAAGTAACAGGAATAAATATGAATAATGGAAATGTTACTGGCATTGAAACTACAAGAGGTACTATTAATTCAAAAAAAATTGGTGTTGTTTCAGCAGGTCATAGCAGTGTCATCGCTAAAATGGCAGATATTAAACTCCCACTAGAGAGTAGACCTCTACAAGCGCTAGTATCTGAACCAGTAAAACCAATTATTGATACGGTTGTAATGTCAAACACAATTCACGCATATGTATCTCAATCAGATAAAGGTGAATTGGTAATAGGGGCTGGAACAGACGGTTATAATTCATATTCTCAACGAGGTGGTTTTAATATCGTAGAAGATACCATTATGGCAATTGTCGAATTGTTTCCCCTTTTTTCTAGAATGAAAATGCTTCGTCATTGGGGTGGAATTGTTGATATATGCCCTGACGCAAGCCCTATTATTAGCAAAACTCATATTAATGGCCTTTACTTTAATTGTGGATGGGGAACTGGAGGCTTTAAGGCTACTCCTGGATCTGGTTGGGTATTTGCTCATACAATTGCAAATGATCAACCTCATGCCCTTAATGCACCCTTTAGTATTAATCGATTTTCAAGCGGTGAACTGGTTGATGAGCATGGCGCAGCAGCGGTAGCCCACTAAAATGTTATTAATTAATTGCCCTTATTGCGGTGAAAGAGAACAAGAAGAATTTACGTGTGGTGGAGAAGCTCATATAGAAAGACCACAAAACCCCCCTGATCTAACAGATGATCAATGGGCTGATTATTTATTTCTTCGTCAAAATATAAAAGGATTGCAATACGAAAGATGGAATCATGCTTTTGGTTGCAGACAATGGTTTAATGTTGCAAGAAATACTGCAACTGATGAAATACTAGCTGTTTACAACATGGGTGAAAAACCACCACAACTTGAATCTAATGATCCCTTAACCCCATGTGGTGAACCTCCTATTGGATCAGGAAATTTTTCTACATCAAAAAAATAATATATGCGCTTACAAAATAATAAAAATCTTAACCAAACAAAAAGAATAGGTTTTATTTTTGATGGAAAGAAATATTATGGATATGAAGGAGACACACTAGCTTCTGCGTTGTTATCGAATAATGTTCATCTTCTTGGAAGAAGTTTTAAATACCACAGACCAAGAGGAATTATTTCTGCTGGTTGTGAAGAGCCAAATGGCATCGTTCAATTAGAGCTTAATGAATTTACTGAGCCAAATAGAAGAGCAACAGAGATAATCTTATACGAGGGACTAATTGCTAAATCTCAAAATAGATGGCCAAGTGTCAAATATGACGTTGGGGCAATTAATGATTTACTCGCACCTTTTTTTCCTGCAGGTTTTTATTACAAAACATTTATGTGGCCTCCAAAATTTTGGAAAACATACGAGCACTTTATACGCCGTGCTGCTGGATTAGGCGATTCACCTAAAAAGGATGATCCTCACAAGTATGAGCATTATCATTATCATTGTGACACACTAATTGTTGGAAGTGGTGTAAGTGGTTTATATGCTGCTAAAATAGCAGCATCTAAAAATTTAAAAGTATTACTAGTAGAGCAAGAAGCTCAAACAGGTGGAGCAATTTTATCATCAAATAAACATGAAAATAAGATTAATGGAAAAAATCAAACTGAATGGAAACATCAAATTTTAGATGAATTAAAAAAAGCAAAGAATGTTAAAATTATAACAAGCACAACATTGTTTGCATATATGCATTATAATTATTTACTAGCTATTCAAGATCTTCAACCAAGTAAAGGCAAAGATAAAAAAAACTCAATTAGACAGGTTATTTGGAAAATAAGAGCAAAAAAAGTAATTTTAGCAACAGGTTCAATTGAGAGACCGCTGACTTTTAATAACAATGATCGACCAGGGATAATGCTTGCCAATAGTGTAAGTAAGTATTTAAATGGTTATGGTGTTAAATTAGGTAAAGATATTGTCATTTTTACAAATAATGATAGTGCCTATCAAACTGCAATAGATTTCCATCATCATAATATTAATATTGCTGCAGTTGTTGATGTAAGAAATAATATTGAAAGTGACATTCCCCTAAAAGTTAGGAATCTTGGAATAAAAATATATTCTGGCTCAATAATATCTAATACCACTGGTAGAAGAAAAATTAAAACCGTTCACATAAAAAAAATCAACGAGAATAATGTTAAAGTTTTAAATTGTGATTTGCTATGTATGTCTGGTGGATGGTCCCCTACTGTTCATTTATTTACCCAATCTAGAGGAAAATTAAAATTTAGGGATGAAGATTCTTGTTTTATACCTCATCAAGCGCATCAGAATTCTCTTTCAATAGGTTCTTGTAACGGAGTTTTTGACTTAAAAAACATACTGAAAGAAACTTATTCAACTGTAAATTTTTTTCTAAATGCAGATAAAAAAGATAGCTTAGATGGAAAAGTTTTTGAATCTGAAACAATAAAAATTGGTAAACAGGAAAATGCCTGGTTAATTAATAAAAAAAATATTGGAAAATCTAAAATGTTTGTTGATTTTCAAAATGATGTAACTGCTAAAGATATTAAAATTGCCCTATCTGAAGGTTTTCAATCTATAGAACATGTTAAAAGATATACAACTAATGGAATGGCTACTGATCAAGGAAAAACAAGTAATGTGAATGCTCTTGGAATAATAAGTGAGCTTACAGGGCAAGATATTTCAGATTTAGGCACTACTACTTTTCGATTACCATATACTCCGGTTACTTTTGGGGCAATGGCAGGAAGATTTGTAAAAGAATTCTTTGATATTGAAAGGACAACGTCTATCCACTCATGGCATGTAAGAAATAATGCATTATTTGAAGATGTAGGACAATGGAAAAGACCTTGGTATTATCCAAAAAAAAATGAAACAATGGATGAAGCAGTTAGTAGAGAAGTTAAAGCTACAAGAGACAGCCTTGGAATTTTAGATGCATCTACTCTAGGAAAAATTGATTTAAAAGGAAGAGATGTAAGTGAATTTTTAAATCGTGTTTATACTAATGCTTGGTCAAAGTTAGCAATTGGTAAATGTCGTTATGGTGTTATGCTAGGTGATGATGGTATGGTCGTTGATGATGGGGTAACGACTCGCTTAGGAGAACATCATTATGTCATGACTACAACTACTGGTAATGCCGCAAGTGTTATGAGCAAACTTGAAGACTGGTTACAAACTGAATGGCCTGAACTAGAAGTTTACCTTACCTCTGTGACAGAACAATTTGGAACGATTAGTTTAAATGGGCCCAATAGTAGAAAAATAGTAGAGTCACTTTTTCCTGATCAAAATTTTTCAAGTGAGAGCTTTCCTCACATGAGTTACAAAGAATTTGAAATTGACAATGTTCCATGCAGAGTCATGCGAATCAGTTTTACAGGTGAGATTTGCTATGAAATAAATATTCTAGGAAGTTATGCTCTCAGCCTATGGAATAAATGTATGGATATTGGAAAGAATTTTAATATTACTCCTTACGGAACAGAAGCAATGCATGTGCTTAGAGCAGAAAAAGGGTATATCATTGTTGGTCAAGAAACGGATGGTTCGGTTACTCCAGTTGACTTAGATATGAATTGGATAGTCAGCAAAAAAAAATATGATTTTGTTGGAAAAAGAGCACTTCTTAGAAGTGACACTGTTAAAGAAGATAGAAAACAACTAGTAGGAATTCTTACGGTTGATCCCTCAATAGTATTAGAAGAAGGATCTCAATTAGTTGAGGTTGAAACTTCTTTGCCAATGCCTATGGTTGGTCATATTACATCCAGTTATTACTCCCCAAATTTAGGTCGTTCAATAGCTCTTGCATTGGTTAAGAGTGGTACTAAGAAAAAAGGGGCTAAGCTTATAGTTCCTACAGTAAACAAAAGTATTGAGGTTGAAATTGCAAACCCAGTTTTTGTAGATCCTGGAAATGAAAGATTGTTGGCATGAGTTTAATCAGAAACACAGTATTGGAAGATATAAAAATAGAAAAAAATGGCATATCAATTGAAGAATTACCTTTTATTGGAAAAATTAATCTGCGTGGCAATACACAAGATAGGGATTTTCTTAGTAATGCCGAGTCAGTTCTTGATATCTTGATCCCTACAGATCCAAATACAAAAATTCAAAATAAAGAATTGCAAGTAATATGGCTAAGTCCTAATGAATGGCTTCTACGCTTTCTTAATAATGATAATTTTATTAGAATATTTGAAGAGTTAAATAATAAATTAAATCCTGAAAAAACAAGTATTACAGATACCTCAGAAAATAAAACGATTATTAGGATTGAGGGCAAACACACTACAGAATTGCTTAGAAAATTCATGGTCCTAGATATTGATAATGCTCTAAAAGATAATTTAAGAGTTGCTCAAACAATTTTTATTAAAATACCAGTTCTTATAATTCGTAACCATCTTGATCAAAATAAGCAAAGTTTTGATATTCATGTAAATAGATCTCATGCTACCTATTTAAGAGATTTGTTATTAGATGGTTGTAATCAGTTTATTAACTAATTTTAACCGCCGTGATGCGACGTATCTTTTAATTTTTTTATTTCTTCTAAATAAGAGTCTATCACAATCTGTTGTTCAATTATCTTTTGTTTAAGTTCCGCAACACTATTATCTAGTTTAATATTTTTAGCAAAAAAACTTTTGTTATCTTTTTTTAGTTTTTGATTTTCACTTATTATATCATCTGTTTTATTATCAACTAATTGAAGATTAGTATTTTGCTCATCAATCTGTTTATTAAGACTTTTAATCTTTGAAATATTTTTATCATTTTCTACATTCAATTTAGTAAATTTATCCTGTAAAGAGTTAAATTTTTCGGATGATGCAACAAGATTTTCATTATTTGATGATAACATGTTTAAATCATTCTTAATTTCACTAAGTTCAAGAATCACAGTATCGTACTGGGATTTTGTTTTTTTTAATTCAAATTTAAGATTTTTAATTTGACCATCTCTAAATTTAATTTTTTGATCCTTTTGGAATAAGCTTAATTCAAAATCTTCAATATTGCTTGCAAGACTAGTCAAATCAGTAGATGGATCTGGTACAATATTATCATTTGGGACAATTTGATTATTATTATTTTCTGTTGTTGGATAAAATAAAATAATAATAGCTACAAAAATAATAAAAACTAAACTCAAAAAAAAATTTCTGCGCTTTTTCCTTGCTCTTGAACCAACAAATCCTGACATATTTTTTTAATTTATTTACTTCTTTGAGTATGTCAAAGATTTATTAATTATTATACACAGGCTGAGGATCTAAAGAGTATGTTTTGCTTCTTATATGTTTGGTAATTTCAATTAAACTACCTATCTTTTCAAAATCTGAAAAGGGAATTACTTTTCCAAAATGAAGATTAATTGTATCTCCAATTTTTCTTGTTAATTCATGCATCAACAATGAATATCTAAATGTTTGACCCATCTTATTAGCAATGTGATAGAGCTGACTATTTTGACCCTCAAAATAGGATGGCAAGACTGGACATCTAGTTTTAATAATTAATTTTGATACAAACTGCTTCCAATCACCATCATGTGCTTTTGTTTTTAATTTAAGATCTTCTTTTGTTGCTATTTGTCCAGAAGGAAAAATTACTATTACACCATTGTTTTGAAGAACTTTCTCCGCTTCTTTTCTAGCTTCAATATTAGCTAAAATAGCTGCTCTATTTGGTGAAAAATCAATTGGTATAATCTTTTCTTTTACTGCATCTGCTTGCCTAAGAACTTTATGGGTTATCATCTTATAATCCTGCCTTATATTAGAAACAACGGAACATAATGAAACTCCATCAGCTACTCCAAAGGCATGATTAGCCACAATAATTAATCGCCCACTCATAGGAATAGAACTTCCTTCTCTATAAAAAGTTTGTAAATTAAATTTTAATTTATTAACTGCGTCATTCCAAAAGTTTTCTGGTGGATTGTTTTCTAACAAATACTGATCATATAATTTTTTTAATTTAATTTTACCTGTTAAAAATTCAATAATTTTTATGAATTGTTGACTTAATAAATTTACCTCAGCAGATGCGAAAGTAAAAGCAATTTTATTATGCGGCTCAATTTCCATTTTATTCAAAGATTATTATATATTTTTATCATTTAAATTTTGTCAAAAAATTTACAAATTAAAAATATTATTTTCATATATGCAATATTTGCATATTAATTATATATTCAACATACTAGAAATGCATCTAAATAATATTATATAAGTATTAGATTTAATATTTTTCCTCCCAATTAATATTTAAATCTTTTTGGAGCCTTCGGGCTCCTTTTTTTTTACATATTTGCATAATTTGGTCCACCTGCTCCTTCAGGAGTAACCCAAGTTATATTTTGAGAAGGTTCTTTAATATCACATGTCTTGCAATGTATACAATTTTGAGCATTGATAACAAACTTGTGATTTTTTTGATCAGTTCTATCAACTTCATAAACCCCTGCTGGACAATATCTTTGAGCAGGTTCATCATATTCATGTAACGTATAATTAATTGGCAAATCTGGATCTTTTAATTTTAGATGAATTGGTTGGTCAGCTTCATGATTTGTCCCAGTTAAATAAACTGAACTAGTTTTATCAAAAGTTAGCTTTCCATCGTATTTAGGATAATCAATTTTTTTTGCTTTATTGGCTGGGATTAAAATTTCATGATCAGCATGAGAATGCTTTAAGGTAAAAGGTAAATAGCCTCTAAACAAAATTTGATCTATACCAGTAAATATTATTGCGGGTATTAAACTCCATTGAAAAATAGGTTTTACATTGCGTGCAGTAAATAGTTCTTGGTGAACCCATGATTTTTGAAATTTATTTTCATATTCTGAAAGTGGTGTATTGCTAGCAATATACTCGCTAATTGTTTCAGCAGCAATCATTCCGCTTTTCATTGCAGTATGAGATCCTTTAATTTTAGGCATATTAAGTGTTCCGGCATCACAGCCAATTATCAATGCACCTGGCATATGCATTTTTGGCAAACTTTGGAACCCACCCTCAATTAAAGCTCTTGCTCCATAAGAAATTCTTTGTCCACCCTTAAGTATTTTCGCAATTGCTGGGTGAGTTTTAAAACGCTGAAACTCATCGTAAGGTGATAAATATGGATTTTGGTAATCTAGACCAATTACATAACCTATAAAAACTTGTTTTTTTTCTGCATGATAACAAAAACTTCCACCATAAGTGGAATTATCTAAAGGCCATCCAACAGTATGCATAACCATGCCTTCATCATGTTGATCTTCAGGGATTTCCCAAATCTCTTTAAACCCTATACCATATTGCTGGGGTGATTTATCAATATCTAAATTAAACTTACTAATAACCTCTTTACCTAAGTGTCCTCTGCAACCTTCTGAAAAAACAGTAACTTTAGCTATGATATTTAAGCCCGGCTCAAAACTATCTTTATTATCTCCAACCTTATCAATGCCCATATCCCCTGTTTGGACACCTATGACTGTATTATCATCATCATAAATTATTTTAGAAGCTGCAAATCCTGGAAAAATTTCTACGCCCAAATCCTCTGCTTGAGTAGCTAGCCATCTGCAGAGATTAGCTAAACTAATAATATAATTTTTATGATTTTTTTGAACGCTAGGCAGTAACCATGTAGGCCAACTTAAAGAACTATTTTTTCCTAGAAATAAAAATTTTTCTTTTTTAACTTTTGTTTTAATTGGAGCATTTTTTTCTTTCCAGTTAGGAATTAGTTCATCCAAAGCTCTTGTTTCAAACACGTTACCACTCAAAATATGAGCACCAACTTCTGATCCTTTTTCTAGAATACATATATTTAAATCAGGATTAATTTGTTTTAATTTTATAGATGTAGCTAGACCTGCTGGACCAGCTCCAACGATAACAACATCATATTCCATTGATTCTCTTTGAATTTCCATAAGCTACAATAAAGCTTTTTTAATTATTTAAAAATAACAATTATTTTTCTATTGAATTTAATTTATCTAATTCAGAAGAAAGTTGAGGGAGTGCTTCGAATAAATCGGCACTAAGTCCATAATCAGCAATATTAAATATAGGTGCTTCTTCATCTTTATTTATAGCAACAATAATTTTACTTTCCTTCATACCAGCAAGATGCTGAATAGCTCCAGATATGCCAACAGCTATATAAAGATCGGGAACTACTACTTTTCCTGTTTGACCTACCTGGTAATCATTACTTACATATCCTGCATCTACTGCAGCTCTAGAAGCTCCAATAGCTGCATTTAATTTATCAGCGATATCACTTATTAATTTAAAATTATCAGCACTTTGCAAACCTCTTCCTCCGGAGACTACAATTCTTGCAGTACTTAACTCTGGTCTATCAGATTTAGATTCTTCACGATCAACAAATTCTGTGTGACCTTCAGATAAATTAAAATTTATAGTTTCAACAACTCCTGAACCGCCTTCTTTAGCAACAATATCAAAAGAAGTAGGTCGTACTGTAATGACTTTCTTCGTATCATTAGATTTTACAGTGGCAAGAGCGTTTCCAGCATAAATAGGTCTCACAAAAGTATTTTCATTTTCTATATTGGTTATATCACTTATCTGTGCAGTATCTAATTTAACAGCCACCCTTGGCATAACATTTTTTCCAAATGTTGTTGCTGGGGCAAAAATATGGGAATATTTGTCGGCAATAGAAACAATAACAGGATCAATTTTTTCAGCTATTGCATGTTCAAAATTTTGATCATCTAACAATAGTACTTTTTTTACATGTTGATAGTTAGAAATTTCTTTAGCAATTCTTTGAATGTTAGAACCTACTACCAACACTTCAATTTCATTACTTACTTTTGACGCTGCACTTATTGTGTTTAATGTAGATGATTTAACTTCTGCATTGTTATGCTCTGCTAGTATTAAGATGCTCATATAACTTTTGCCTCATATTTTAATTTTTGAACTAACTCAGCAACATCAGTAACCATAACCCCTTTTTGTCTAGTTGGTGGTTCTGATATTTTTATATTTTCTATTCTAAGCTTAATGTCGATTCCTAACTCTTCAGCTGATTTAATATCAATTGGCTTTTTCTTTGCTTTCATAATATTTGGTAAAGATGCGTATCTTGGCTCATTTAATCTTAAATCACATGATGCAATAAATGGCATCTCAACTTTGATTCTCTCAAGACCTTCATCAATTTCTCTGGTTACCATTGCAGTATTTTCTTCTATCTCTATTTTTGATGCAAATGTTGCTTGTGGCCAATTTAATAAAGCACTAGTCATTTGAGCCGTCTGGTTAGAGTCATCATCAATTGCTTGTTTGCCCATTAATATCAAACCTGGTTTTTCAGTTTCTACAATTTTAGCAACTAACTTCGATACAGATAAGGGTTCAATATCCTCAGTTGCTTTTATTAATATCCCTCTATCAGCTCCCATAGCGAGTGCTGTACGTATAGTTTCTTGACATTTTTCTTCCCCAATTGATAAAATTATTATTTCATCAGCTTTTCCATCTTCTTTTATTCTAAGAGCTTCCTCCACTGCATTTTCATCAGGAGGATTCATTGACATTTTTACATTTTCTTTTTCAACACCTGAGTTATCTGCTTTAACCCTGACTTGAACGTTATAATCAATTACTCTTTTTACTGTAACTAATATTTTCATATACTAAGCTCTAATTTTTTCATTTTTGGGATCATATGGACTATCTTCTATAACAACAACTTTATGTTTTTTATCTAAAATATCCATTTCTAATTTTGTTCCTACTTTACTAAATTCAGGTTTGACCATAGCAATTGCAAGTGATTTTTGCACCCTAAATCCGTAGTTACCTCCTGTCGCACGTCCAATTACTTCTACATTACTATAAACAGCATTATTACCTAATGCATCAGCATCATTGATATCAAAAACCTCTAGTGTAACCATTTTATTATCAAACCCATTTTGTTGCCACCTTACAAGAGCGTCTCTTCCAATAAAATTACCTTTATTTAAATGAACAAATCTATCGAGACCTGACTCGTAAGCCGCATACTCAATGGACATTTCAGTGCCAACTAGTTTGTACGTTTTTTCTATTCTTAAACTGTCCATAGCTCTGATTCCAAAAGGTTTTACTCCAAACTCTTCACCTGCTTCCATCAATTTATCAAAAATATGATTTTGGTATTCTATTGGGTGATGAAGTTCCCAGCCAAGCTCCCCAACAAAATTCATACGCATTGCAATAGTTGGTGCAAATCCAACATCTATTTTCTTAGATGATAACCAAGGAAAATTTTCATTTGAAAAATCTGCTTTAGAAATCTTACTTAGTACATCTCTAGATTTTGGACCGGCCACAACTAAAACACCTATACTATTTGTTAAGTTTTCAAAAAATACAGACCTATCTTTTGGCATCCATTTTTTAATCCAGTCATGATCAAGTCGTTGAAAAGCACCTGCAGAAACTAAATAATAAGATTCATCACTTTCTTTAGCTATAGTAAATTCAGAATGAACTCCTCCTCTTGTATTTAATGCATGACATAAATTTACTCGCCCAATTTTTGTTGGTAATTTATTAGAGACCAAATTATCTAAAAAATCTTTTGCTCCTGGCCCAGAAATTCTACATTTTGCAAAAGCTGTCATATCCAAAATTCCTACATTGTTCATAACATTTAAGCATTCATTACCTACATGCTCAAACCATTTTGATCTTCTAAAAGACCAATCATCTTTTTGCTCAATCTCTTTTGGAGCAAACCAATTAGCTCGCTCCCATCCAAATTTTTGTCCAAACACGCCACCTAATTTTTTTAAGCGATCATAGCAAGGTGCCTGTCTTAATGGTCTGGCAGCTTCTCTTTCTTCATCTGGAAAATGAATAGTAAAAACGTTTCGATAAGCTTCTTCATTTTTTTCAATTAAATATGACTTAGTTGCATAATCTCCATATCTTCTTGGCTCAACACCAAGCATATCAATTGTTGGCTCTCCATCAACTATCCATTCAGCTAATTGCCATCCAGCCCCTCCTGCTGCAGTAATACCAAAACTATGTCCTTCATTAATCCAAAAATTTTTTAATCCCCAAGCTGGTCCAACTATAGGATTGCCATCAGGAGTGTAACAGATTGCTCCATTATAAACTTTTTTAACTCCAACCTCACCAAAAGCTGGAACTCTGTGTATAGCCCCCTCAATATGCGGGGTTAATCTTTCTAGATCTTCCTGAAATAATTCATATTCAGAATCTTTAGATGGTCCATCCACATAACAACATGGAGCTCCTTTTTCATAAGGTCCTAAAATCAATCCACCTGCTTCTTCCCTCATATACCATTGAGTATCACTATCTCTAAGAACACCCATTTCAGGTTTTCCTTCTTTTTTTCTCTTAACTATTTCAGGATGCGGTTCGGTAACTATATATTGATGTTCAACAGGGATTACAGGAATATCTAAACCCACCATCTTTCCTGTTTGTCTTGCAAAATTTCCTGTACAAGAAATAACATGTTCACATTCTATTAAACCTTTATCAGTTTCAACAACCCATGAATCATTGTCTAACTGTTTAATACTTATTACTGATGTGTTTCTATAAATTTCAGCACCTTTATTTCTTGCACCTATAGCTAAAGCTTGAGTTAAATCTGCGGGCTGAATATAACCATCTTCTGGATGCTGAATAGCTCCGATCAATCCTTCTATATTACATAGAGGCCAAATTTCTTTTAATTGGTCTGGTGATAAAAATTTTACTTCAACACCTATCGTTTTTGCTACCGCAGCATATTGATAGTATTCATCCATTCTTTCTTTAGTGCTTGCAAGCCTAATATTAGAAACTATACTAAAGCCAACATTTTGCCCTGTTTCTTCTTCTAAGGTTTTATATAAATCAACAGCATATTTATGAAGTTGACCAACTGAGTAACTCATATTGAATAATGGGAGAAGACCTGCTGCGTGCCATGTTGACCCTGAAGTAAGTTCTTTTCTTTCAACTAAAACAACATCACTCCATCCTTTTTTTGCTAGATGATACAGAGCACTCACTCCAACAACACCGCCGCCTACCACAACTACTTTTGCTTTTGTTTTCATATAGATTAAATCTCCAAAAAAATGCTGTACTTTCTAAATCATATTAAATAGATTGGGTCAATCATGCGTTATTATATAGCAAATTTTTTTGTGTTTATTTTTCTTTTATTTCCAACGCTTGTATTTAGTGGAGATATAACTCTTAATGAATTATTTTTTGATGACTCAAAGCCGTATTATCTTAAGATCTTAGATGCCCTTCCAGAGAGTGCAATGATAGCAATTGGACCTGAAGATGCTGAAAATACAATAATTGAATTTATGGATTATTTTTGTGGTTATTGTAAAAAAATCCATCCTGAACTTATTTCTCTTGCTGAAAAAAGAAATGATACTAGGGTAATATTTCTTCAACACCCAATATTGAGTGAGAGCTCAAATATAATCGCTAAAATGGTTGTTGCTGCAAATTTACAAAAAAAAGGCTGGGAGATGCATCATGGATTGTTCACAGTAAAAGGAAGCTTAACCCAACAAAAACTTGATCAAATTATTATTGATTCAGAAATTAATAAAACAAAACTCATGATTGATATTGGAAAAGATGAAATTAATAATATTGTAAAATTATCCTCATTTTTAGCAATGGGATCAGGAGCAAGAGGCACTCCAGCTTTATTTATAAATGAAGAATTTATTGGAGGCTACCTCCCTTTAGAAAAATTAGAAAGTGCTTTGAAATAAAGCGCTCCTTTAAAAAAGAAGCGCTTATAAAATTAAATTATTCGTTTGTTCCTGAAACTTCTCTTGTGTTGGCATTAAAAGATTCAGTGAAAGGTATTGATACCACTTCGGCATCAACAGGCACACCTGAAGTATCGCTATATTGGTCAGGTAGGTGAACTTTGTATTTTGTTCCTACTTTACCAACTGGGAATCCAGTTTTACTAAGAGATCCGTCAAAGGGAACATATCCCATAGCAATGTTTCTTCCTTGTTCTGGATGATACCATGGTGAAGTTATAAAGCCACAAGGGTCTTTACCATCTTCAGATATTAACCAGAAATCAGGGGCATACTCTTCAATTGGCTTACCTCCCAAAGTTAATCCTACAAGTTGAAGTTGATATGGCTTATTTCCAGCTCTCAAATCATCTCTCATTTTCTCAAGGACTTCCTTACCAACATAATCAGCTGTTTTATTCCATTCACCTTTTCCTGATAAAGATACTTGATAACCTAAATTACATTGAAAAGGATTATGTTGATTATCCATATCTTGACCCCAAGATAGAATACCTGCCTGTATTCTTCTATGATGAGCGGGTGCAATAACCATCAGACTATGTTTTTTTCCTGCTTCAAGAACAGCATTCCACATGTCATCTGCATATAAAGTTGAATCTCTTAAATAGATTTCGTATCCAGCTTCACCAGAAAAACCAGATTGTGAAATTATACAATCTCTACCACCAACTTTTGCTGCAGCTAGTCCATAGAATGGGATGTTGTCTAAATCAACTTGATCACCAATTAAATCTTTCATTAATGCTAGTGATTTTGGTCCTTGAATTTGAACTGGAGAAACATCAATTTCATCAATTGTAACATCGAATCTATTATCGTGATTTACTCCTTGAAGATATAAACCTATATCACTATCTGATAAACTAAACCAAAATTCATCCTTAGAAATTCTTAACAGTATTGGATCATTAAGAACTCCACCGTATTGATTGCATAGTATTACATATCTTGCTCTCATAGGTGAAATTTTAGTTGCATCTCTTGTTATTACATAATTTGTAAAAGCTTCTGCATCAGGACCTTTTACTTGTATTTGTCTTTCAACGGCAACATTCCACATTGTAACGTGGTTTTTAATTGCATCATATTCAACCATTGCGCCGCCATCTTCAGGTTTGACATATCCTCTTGGATGATAGATACGATTGTAAACAGTTGCTCTCCAGCATCCCGCTTCCATAGAAAGATGCCAGTATGGAGATTTTCTAACACGTGTTGAAATTAACATTTGAACAGGTGTAGAACCACTCTGTCTTAGATTGTATGGGACCTTTCTATCTGATTGATCCACTGATGTAACATGTTTAATCATGCTTAGCTCCTTATAAAAAATATATCCAATGCGGTAACTAAACTTCTATTCCTACGCAATCATAAAATCATCATAAATAAAAAAAACTGGGGAGCTTGATCTTAATAAAAACTAAATTAAGCCTAACTTTTGACATTTTAAGTATATAATAAAGTCTCATGAAAATTTCTAAACTACTTGTATTAATACCTATGTTTTTTCTTCTGGCATGCTCAGCCGCTTATGAGCAAGTAAAAGAAATTGATGTCAAGAACCCCAAAACTTTTCATCAACACCTTTTGCATCATTATAAGGAAAATGCCTCTTTTGAAGCTGAAAAAATGCATGATTGGAATTCTGCAAAGCTGTATTCCGAAAAAGCGCTAAGAGCTCTTGATGGTGAAAACATATACCCAGAAGAAGTTACTTATTGGAAACTTCCGTTAGAAAAAACCAAAGATATTAGATCGGGTTATAATAATTTATTATCAATTTATGACGTAGCTCTTATCGAAGATCCTAAAAATCTTGCCAAAGCTATAAGTTCTCTAGATTGCTGGGCAGAGCAAGAAGAAGAGAAGTGGCAAACGTGGGATATTAATAAATGTAAAAATAATTTTCACACTGCAATGCATGATATTTATAAATTTTTAATAGAAGTAAGCGAAAAAGAAGAAGTACAGGAGGAGATTAAAAAAGAAGAGTTAAAAAAAGAGAATGAGAGTGATGTTGTAGTTGTTACACAAAATGAAAAAAAAGAAGTAATGCAAATTATTTATTTTGATTTTGATAACTCAGAACTTAGTCAAGTTAGCAAGAATACATTAATTGATTTTTTAGATAAAAATAAAAAAAAATTAAGTAGGTATATTATTTTTGGTCATACAGACACTAAAGGCACCAGAAAATATAATTTTAATCTTTCTATTAAAAGAGCTGAGGCAGTAAAAGAGATTTTATTAAATCAAGGAATTGCTGCAAAAGAAGTTTCTGTTTTAGGTAAGGGGGAGGATGATTTAGCAGTTGATACTCCTGATGATAAGAAACACCCCGCAAATAGAAGGGCTGAAGTTAAAATATTAAATTAACTTTTTCTTTCTTACGTTTTGGTATAATGGTCCTGCATAAGTTAAAAGAATCATGTATTCCAAAAAAACAAGAAAAATTAATATTACTGTTAATCCTTATTTTCTGGATGATCAGTCGGAACCTGAAGAACAGCACTTTGTATGGGCATATCAAGTGACGATTGATAATCAAAGTAGTGAAAAAGTACAACTTAAAAATAGGTATTGGAAAATTATTGATTCAAATGGATCAGAGCAAGAAGTAAAAGGGGAAGGTGTTGTTGGAGAACAACCAATTTTAAATCCTGGTGAAAAATTTGAATACACAAGTGGAACACCTTTATCTACTCCCTCAGGATTTATGGGAGGACATTATGAAATGGAAACTAAGGAAGGAAAAAAATTTGAAGCAGTCATTCCACAGTTTTCACTTGATTCTCCCTTTATTAAAAATAATTTAAATTAGGAAAAGATAACTAAATGCGAGATTTTCGCCCTATTCTAAATATACTTGGTTTACTTCTTTGCATTGAATCAATTGCTTTAGTAATCCCAATGTTTTTTGATTTAATAAATAGTAATCAAGATTGGAAACAATTCTTTTATATAAGTTGTTTAACATTTTTGATTGGTTTAGTTTTGTATGTTGGCTTTAAAAAAGAAAATATTAAAATTAATCTACGACAAGCATTTTTATTAACTATTGTATCATGGTTTATAATTGCTCTTTTTGGCTCTTTACCTTTTGTGTACACAAGCTCATCTTTGAGTTTTACTGATGCCTTCTTTGAAGCAGTCAGTGGAATAACAACTACTGGGTCAACAGTTATACCTAATTTAGAACATATATCAGAAGGAGTGCTTATTTGGCGATCACTATTACAATGGTTTGGGGGTATTGGAATAATTGTACTTGCTGTAGCAATACTGCCAACCTTACAGATTGGAGGAATGCAGCTGTTACATATGGAACACGACGATCCTTATGAAAAAACCTTACCCAAAATAAATAAATTTATTATTGAAATTGCAAGCCTTTACGTAAGCTTAACAGTTTTATGTTTCTTTTTTTATTATATTTTTGGCATGACTGCATTTGAATCTTTATTACACTGCATGACAACTATCTCAACTGGAGGTTTTTCTAATCACAGCTTATCTTTTGGATATTATAATTCTTACTCTCTAGAAAATATCTCAGTAATATTTATGATTTTAGGCAGCTTGCCGTTTGTAATTTTTATTCAGTTTATTCATGGGCAAAAATTTTCTATTTTTAAAGATGATCAAATCAAACTTTTTTTATTTCTTCTTTTATTAATTATTTTTATTACTTCATTATGGTTAAAAAACTATTTAAACATTGATTTATTTCAAGCAATAAGGTTGGCAACATTTAACATTACCTCTATCTTGACCGGAACTGGATATACTTCTTCAAATTATAATAATTGGGGAGGTTTTGGCTTTGTTATAATTTTAATGATTATGTTTATTGGAGGATGTGCTGGATCAACAACAGGTGGTATAAAAATATTTAGATTCCAAATTTTATTTAGAGGTGTTAGGCTTCAAATTAAAAAACTAACACAACCACATGCTGTTTTTTTGATGAAATTTAACAAAAAAACAGTAACTGAAAACACCTACACTTCTATTATTAGTTTTTTCTTTATTTACATCTTACTATTTATTTTTTCTGGAGTTTCTTTGAGTTTATTTGGAATAGATTTTTTAACAGCTTTATCAGCATCTGCTTCCGCTATTTCAAACGTAGGTCCTGGTATAGGTGAAATTATAGGACCCACTGGAAATTATTCTTCTATAAATAGCATTTCAAAATGGATTTTAGCTATTACCATGTTAGTTGGAAGATTAGAAATTTTTACAATCTTGGTATTATTTTCTAAGAGTTTTTGGAAAAAATAATTACAAAATATAATTACTCATATATTTTTTAAGCAATACTTTGGATTCATTAGATATATCGATAAGACTTTTATAAATTAAATCTTCAATAATATTTTCCTTTTCTTGGATAGAAATATAAAGACCAGATGTCGTTGACCTAGAAGTCTCTACTAACGTTGAAGCTAATAATATATTAGAGTCATCATATAAATTAAATTCAACTAAGTAAAATAATTTGTATTCATAATGATTTTTTTCATCAAAATTTTTTGCTTCTTTATTTTCAAATTGAGTTTGAGTAATTGAAGCATCTAAGATTGTAACATTAAAAATATTCTCATTGCCGATTGCTTTAAAATTTTCATTTACCCAATTAATTATTCTTTGAGATGGACTGATTTTTAAGGTATGACCAATATAGGGCTCAGATATTTTTTTCTCAAAAACCTCATTAATTTCAATATAATTTGTTTGGATATTGAAACGTGAAAATTGATTATTATCAAAAACAATCTGATCTATTTTTTCAATAGGTTGACAGGCAAAAGTGACTAATAAAAAAAATAAAATAATTATTAATTTTTTCATATTAAATCTAAAACAATAGCTTGCTGTACAAACATTCTATTTTTTGCCTGTTGCCAAACTACTGATCTTTTACTTTCCAGTAATTCAGAGGAAACTTCTTCATCTCTATGGGCAGGTAAGCAGTGCATAAATATAGCTTCCTTAGATGCAATTTTCATAACTTCTGTATTTACTTGATAATTTTTAAAATATTTCTTTTTGGTTGATTTTTCTCCCATCGATACCCATGCATCAGTCATTATACAATCAGCATATTGGACACCTTCCTTTATTATATTTGTAATCATAAAATTCTTGTTATTTTTATTAATTATTTTGGATTGATTTTTTTTAATAATTTCTTTTGGCAAGACAACATTTAGTTTAAATTTGTATAAGATTTGTAACTCAATCAAAGATCTTAAAACATTATTATAATCCCCAATCCAAGTAATTTGTTTATTTTTTATATTTCCTATATTTTCATTTATGGTCAACATATCAGATAAAATTTGACAGGGGTGGCTAAAATCAGAAAGTCCATTAATGATTGGCAATGAATTTAAAGTACTAAGTTTTTTTATAAGCTTGTGATCGTTATTTCTTATAACCAATAAGTCTATAAACTGAGTCAAAGTTTTAAGAATATCTTGAGCACTTTCTCTTTTATTAAAACCTATAGACTCACTATTTAATTCAAGAACATTACCTCCTAATTTTTGAAAACCAACAGTAAAACTTACTCTCGTTCTTGTTGATTCTTTCTCAAAAATCATTCCTAGTGTCTTGTTTTTGCATTTGTTAGAAAATTTTTTAGGATTTTTTTTTATTTGTTTTGCTTTTTGAGTAATTAAATCAAGCTTTTTTATAGTGAAATCAGATATATCAATAAAATGTTTCATTTAATTTTTTTAAAAGTTTCATTTAGAATTTTAATTGCTTCATCAACATGTTTTTTTTTTATAATTAACGGGGGAGCTAGTCTAATCACATTATCTCCAGCTGGTACACTTAATAGGTTATGTTTTCTTAATAAATTAGAAATCATTACATTATTTTTTTTAGTTTTAATACCAAGTAATAATCCAGCTCCTCTTACTTCAATAATTTCTTCATAGGTTTCTTCTAATTTTTTTAAATTTTTCCAAAGATATCTTGATATCAAATCTACATTTTTTAAAAATTTTTTACTAGATATAATTTTTAAAACTTCTCTGCCTACAGATACAGCTAGAGGATTACCTCCGTAAGTGGAACCATGTTTTCCCTGCACCATACCCTTACTCGCATCATTTGTTGCCAAACAAGCACCAAGAGGAAAGCCAGAACCAATACCCTTGGCTGTCGCGAGTATATCAGGTTTAATCTGTGCCCATTCATAAGAATATAATTTTCCAGATCGACCAAAACCTGACTGAACTTCATCTAGGAAAAGAAGAATATTTTTTTTGTTACAAAGTTCTCTGATATATTTTAAAAATTGAAGAGAAGCTGGCCGAATACCGCCCTCTCCTTGGATAGGTTCAATTAAAATTGCAGCCGTTTCATTGTTAATGTTTTTGATTAGAGCTTTCTCGTCGTTAAATGGTATATTTTTAAACCCTCCTAGTAGGGGGCCAAAACCTTCAGAATATTTTTTATTCTTTTGTGCAGATAGGGCAGCAAAAGTTCTGCCATGAAAAGCGCCTTTAAAAGTAATTATATTTTTTTTATTTTTATTTTTTAAGTTCCAAAAACTTTTGACTACTTTTAAGCCACATTCTATTGCTTCAGCACCAGAATTTGTAAAAAAAACCTTATCAGCAAATGTCTTTTTACAAAGTTCTTTTGCAAATATCTCTTGTGTATTATTCCTATACAGATTTGATGTGTGCCAGAGGGTTTCAGATTGTTTTTTTAAAACATTTACTAATTTAGGATGACAGTGTCCAAGAGAATTTACTGCAATTCCTCCTGCAAAATCTAAATATTTTTTTCCTGAAGGTGTATATAAATAACAACCTTTGCCTGCAGCAAATTCTAAATTTCTTTCCCCATAAGTTGGCATAATGTGGCTATAAAAATTTTTTTTCATAAAATATTTTAAGATTTTAATTTGTAACCTTTATTAAACATTAAATAACATAAAAAAAATAAACTAAAATTTAAAATGATTAAAATAATTCCCCCTATTAATAATTCGCTATCAGATTGACCAATAAAAGCATATCGAAAACCATCTATGTTATAAAAAAAAGGATTAAAAAAAGCAAAATTTTGCCAAAATTCTGGCAATCTAGTAATTGAATAAAATGTTCCTGAAAGAAAAGTTAGAGGTAAAACTATAAAATTAGTTATACCTTGTTGTTGATCCCATTTATCAGCCCATATTCCAACTATTACCCCCATGCTACCCATCATAAAACAGCCCATGAAAGTATAAAACAAAAGCGCTGTGTAAGAATAAATAGTTAGCGGAATAAATAATATAATGCCAACATAGGTAACAAAACCACAAATAATACCTCTAGCTAAGGCACCAAATATATAACCTATTGCAAGTTCGTAATCTGATAGCGGGGCCATTAAAATATCAACGATGTTTCCTTGAAATTTAGATTGACCTATACTTGAGGTAACATTTGCAAATGAATTTTGAAGCATAGTCATCATAATTAATCCTGGAGCAATAAATTCTGCTAAATTTACATTATTAATTTGATTTACTGATCTGCCCAAGGCAAGAGAAAATACAGCTAAAAACAAAAGTGAACTAATTGCAGGACCAACAACAGTCTGAATGCCTACTTTAAGAAATCTAAAAACTTCTTTCTTGAATAGAGTAAAAACACACAAATAATTGTAAGAAAACATGTTATAATATTTTTTTTAATTAAGCTTATTAAGATATAATTATTTAAAATGGATAATAAAGATAAATTATTAAAATATGCAATTTATTATTTAAGCAAATATTCTTCAAGTAAAAAAAATTTAGAATTTATACTAAAGAAAAAAATTAGACGATTAAGTGATGAAAAACAAATAAGATTCCAACTATATAATGATATTCAGCCTATTATCGAAAAATTAGAAAACCTAAATATTATTAATGATAAATTATTTGTTGAATCTAAATTACAATCTCTTCAATATCAGGCAAAATCAAAAAATTATATTAAGAGGTATTTACTTCAAAAAGGAATAAATAAAGAATTAATAGAAGAAGAAATTTCTTTATTTTATAAAAATAATAAAAATCTAGAAAAAGAAAATGCTTTTAAATTTGCTAAGAAAAGAAATTTACTTGATAATGATAACGACTATCAAAAAAAACTTTCAAAAATGGCAAGGGCAGGATTTAGTTATGATATAGCTAAAGAAATTTTAAAATAATCTAATTTTGTAAATGAATCTTGCCTTCTAATAATCTTGCTATTTGTTTTGTTGAGTCAAACCTCTCAAAAGTTACCTTTATGATTGCTGTAAGTGGAGCTGCTAATAAAACACCAATTATTCCCCAAATCATTCCCCAAAAAATTAAAGATAAAATAATTGTTATAGGGTGCAATCCAAACGCATCTCCAAAAATTTTCGGCTCTACTACATTGCCAATAATTTGATGAATAATAGCTGGCAAAAATATAATTAAAAGAACTGAGGATAAGTCAGTATATTGCAAAATAGCGATGGGAATTGGTAATAAAACTGCAATAATTGACCCTACTACAGGTATAAAATTTAAAATAAACGTCAAAGAACCAAAGATAAAAGCTAGCTCCAAACCTAAAAACCAGTAAATCAAGCCTGCTGCCATACCAGTTATTGAAGAAGTAATAAATTTTGTAAAAATATATTTTTTTATATGCCCTATTATATCATTCCATACTGGTGATGTGTTGTATGATTTTTTTCCTAACAATAAAAAAAGAGTCATAATAATTACTAAAACAAATTTAGAAATAAAATTAGCACTGTTACTTAAAATTTTTGATGCCCAATCTAATAGAGGTAAATCGTTAAGAGAGGTTCTTATGGTTTCTCTATCAATTACTACATTAAATTCTTTTAGCTTAGATATGCCAATATCTATTAAAATTAAAACTTTGTCATTATAATCATCGGCTGATTCAAGAAAAGTAAAAACTGATGAGCCTATGAAAGGAACTATAATTATAAATAAAAATATAATCAAACAAAGGCTTACAAACACAGCAACTAACCTATGAATATGCAAAAAATCTATTTGATAATCTATAATAGGATCTATTAAAATTCGAATTAGAAGCGCAATAACAAGGGGGACCAAAAATGGCTGAGCAAAGTTTAAAATAAAGGAAACTGCAATAGTAGCTATAATAAATAATGAACCAGTAATAATTCTATTGTTTTCTATAGGGTGTTTCATTTTATATTTTCTGGATTAAAAATTTCTGATTTTTCGTTTGGAAATGACTCGACATAAAGAGATTGACTTGGGAAAGCAAATCCTGCTTTGTTTGCATCAACTATTTCAATTATGGATACCGCCAATTCTTCTTTTATTTTAAGAAATTCTGACCAATCATTTGTTACGGTAAAAGCCTGCACTAAAATATCAATTGAACTATCAGAAAAGCTATCAATTCTAACAAAAAATCCACCATTTTCATTTTTTGCAAAATCTTTGTGATCCTTTATTAATTTAGTAATAGCATCTCTTATTTGCTTTAATTGATCTATACTTGTTTTATATTCAAGACCTATAAGCCAACGTATTCTTCGGTGATGTCTTCTAGAGTAGTTAGTAACAGATTGTTCAGCAAACTTATAATTAGGTATCATAACAGGGGTTGAGTCAAATCTTCTAACTAAAGTTGAACGAAAACCTATTTGTTCTACAACACCTTCAACTTCGTTGGATACCAAAATTACATCACCTATAGTAAATCTTTTTTCCATTAAAATCATTATGCCACTAATAAGATTTTTAAATAAATCTTGTGCCCCTAATGCAACAGCAACACCAAATAGTCCTAAACCCGCAATAACAGGTCCAACTTTTATTCCCCAAAGTTCCAAAACTGCAACAATACCAAGGACAATAATAATTATTTCTAATCCTTTTAAAGTCCAATTAACTAGAGGTTTAGAAATTTTATCTTCAAAATTTTTTAAAATAAATGAAAAAGGAATAACTAGCTGATGAAGTAACCAAAAAATAAAAACTGTTATTAAGGTCCTATTCAATAAGTCAATAAAGCCTTGTACTTCTATCGATAGTTCAATGTAAGAAGTTGCAATAAAAAAACCTAAAACAATAGGGAGAAACTTTAAAGGTCCCTCAATTACATCTACAACAGTGTCATCGATTTTAGTTGAAGTTCTGTTGACCAGTTTATTTAATTTACTTATAATAAATCTCGCAAATAGCCTTCGTAAAACATAAAATATTAAAAAAATAATAAAACCTATTATGATTTCAGAGGCATTTAGACCAAAAACTCCCTCATTCCATACTTCTAAAAAAAGTTTCTTAAAACTATTGATAGCTTCCATATTCTATTTATCTATAAGTTATGACTATTAATACCATGAAATTCATTAGATTAATTACTTTTTTATTAATGTTTTTTTATTGGAACTCAGGATATACAAAAAAAATGACAATTTATGATTTTTCCTTTGAAGATATCGATGGAAACTCTGTGGATCTAAATAAATTCGAAGGTAAACCAATATTTATAGTCAATACAGCTTCAAGATGTGGATTTACTCCTCAATATGAAAATCTTCAAAATCTTTTTATAACTTATAAAGATACAGATTTAACAATATTAGCAATAACAAGTAATTCATTTAATCAAGAATATTCTTCAGCTGAAGATATTAAAAAAATTTGTTTAGTAAATTATGAAGTTGGATTTATTACTTCCTCACCATTGAGTGTAAAAGGTGATGATGCACATGAAATATTTAATTGGTTAAGTAGAGAATATGGAAAAAGTCCTAAATGGAATTTTTATAAATATCTTTTTGATAGAAATGGCAGTCTTAATTCCTCGTGGTCATCTATGACCAAACCTGATCATTCTAAAGTTTTAAGTAGCATAGATAATTTGTTATAAAAAAAGCCCCCTTTATTAGGAGGCTTATAAAATCAAAAAATTTTTGGGTTACTACATCATGCCGCCCATGCCGCCCATGCCGCCCATGCCGCCCATGCCGCCGCCCATATCAGGCATAGCAGGAGCAGACTTATCTTCAGGAGCATCTGCAACCATGGCTTCAGTAGTAATTAGTAATCCAGCAACTGATGCTGCATCTTGTAATGCAGTTCTAACAACTTTAGTAGGATCAATAATACCAGCAGATATCATATTAGTATATTTATCAGCTTGAGCATCATATCCGACGTTGCTATCTTTACTTTCTCTAATTTTTCCAGCTACAACTGCGCCATCAACACCAGCATTTTCAGCAATCTGTCTTAATGGATGAAATAGAGCTCTTCTTACAATATCAACTCCAATTTTTTGATCATCATTTGAAGTTTTAACAGTTGTAAGTGCATTAGTAGCATATGCTAAAGCTGCTCCACCACCTGGAACAATACCTTCTTCAACGGCTGCTCTAGTTGCATGCATAGCATCTTCAACTCTATCTTTTTTCTCTTTAACTTCAACTTCAGTAGCACCTCCAACACGGATAACAGCTACACCACCTGCAAGTTTAGCTAATCTTTCTTGAAGTTTTTCACTATCATAATCAGATGAAGTTTCTTCAATTTGTGCTCTTATTTGATTACACCTTCCTTCGATGTCTTTCTTTTTACCAGCGCCCTGAACAATAGTTGTATTTTCTTTATCAACTACTACTCTCTTAGCAATACCAAGCATATCTATTGTTACGTTTTCTAACTTAATACCAAGATCTTCACTAATTACTTGGCCTCCGGTAAGAATTGCAATATCTTCCAACATTGCTTTACGTCTATCTCCAAAACCAGGAGCTTTTACAGCAGCTATTTTTAGTCCACCTCTTAACTTGTTAACTACAAGAGTCGCCAACGCTTCACCTTCAATATCTTCTGCAATAATTAAAAGTGGTTTTGTTGATTGAACAATAGACTCTAACAAAGGAAGCATTGGTTGAAGGCTAGATAGTTTCTTTTCATGTAAAAGAACTAAACAATCTCCAAGCTCTGTTATCATTTTTTCAGCATTAGTTACAAAATATGGTGAAAGATAACCACGGTCAAACATCATACCCTCAACTACATCCAGTTCTGTATCAAGACTTTTTGCTTCTTCAACAGTTATAACACCTTCTTTACCTACTTTTTGCATTGCACTTGAAATCATCTTACCTACTTCAGAGTCTCCATTAGATGCAATTGTTCCAACTTGAGACACTTCTTTATCAGTTTTTATGACCTTTGATTTTTTTTGAATTTCAGAAACAATAGCGTCAACAGCTAAATCAACACCTCTTTTAAGATCCATTGGATTCATACCAGCAGCAACAGACTTCATACCCTCAGTTGCAATTGCTTGGGTTAAAACAGTAGCTGTTGTAGTTCCATCACCAGCTAAATCGTTTGTTTTGTTGGCTACATCGCGAACCATCTGTGCACCCATATTTTCAAACTTATCTTTAAGTTCAATTTCTTTAGCAACAGTAACACCGTCTTTTGTAATTCTAGGTGCTCCAAAAGATTTGTCCATAACAACGTTACGACCTTTTGGACCAAGAGTTACTTTAACGGCATCTGCTAGTTTATTGACACCGGCAAGCATTTTTGCTCTAGCATCAGATCCGAAATATATATTTTTTGCAGACATTTTATTCCTCTCTTATATTATTTATTTTTTCTTTTTTTTAGTTGAGGTAATTATTCCCATAATATCAGACTCTTTCATAATGAGATAATCCTCTCCGTTCATTTTGACTTCAGTTCCTGACCATTTACCAAAAAGAATTTTATCACCCTTTTTTACATCTAATGGTATTAGTTTACCTACTTCATCTCTTGCGCCAGAACCAATTTCAAGCACCTCACCTTCCATAGGTTTTTCTTGAGCAGTATCAGGAATAATAATTCCTCCTGCAGTTTTTTGATCAGATTCAACTCTTCTAACGAGTACTCTGTCATGTAATGGTTTAAAGTTCATATTCTCCTCAATTTAAATTATTGAAAATTAACACTTTTTTATTAGCACTCTTGCTAATAGAGTGCTAATTATTTAAGCATTATTTGAATCTAATCAAGACTTTGCTTTAATTTTTTTTATTTTTTCTATAGATTGTAAAAATGGCTATTTTCTGGAATATTTTTATAAAAACAATAGCTATTTTTTTTTCTGTGCTATTTATTGTAGTTCTATCCATTATATTATTAAGTTTTATTAAGGATAGTAATGATAAATTTATATTTTTATCTGGAGATGAAAATTCTAACAACACAATAGCATTAATAGAACTCAGTGGTGTAATTATAGAAAATAATGGATTTTCTAATCTAACTAATCCATTTATAATTGCGCCAACAAAAATTAAAACAATTCTTGAAAGTTTAGAAGACTTATCACCTAAAGTAATTATTTTTTCTATCAATTCGCCAGGAGGAACAGTAAGCGCTTCTAAGAATTTTTATGAAATTATTACAAACTTCAAAAAAAAGTATAATATTGAAGTAGTATTTCATACAAATGAACTTCTTGCTTCAGGGGCATATTGGGCTGCGTCTTCAGGAGATAAAATATATGCTAGTTATGGATCAATTATTGGAAGTATTGGAGTAAAAGGACCAGATTGGTTTTTTTATGATCAACCAAAATCAATATCCACAGGCATATTTGGAAATACAATAGAAACTAAAAAAGCCATAAAAGTATTTTCAAATAAAGCAGGAAAATCAAAAGACTTACTTAATCCCTTTAGAAAACCAACTGATTATGAATTAGAACACTTACAAAGCATAGTAAATGAAATTTACGAAGATTTTGTACGCATTGTATCTAAAGAAAGAAAAATTGAAATCAATAGTTTGATTGATGATATTGGAGCTTTAATATTTTCATCAAATAATGCTGCTAAATTGCATTTAATTGATGAAGTATTCAACTTGGATGATTTAATAAAGGAAATAGTAATACAAAAAAAATTTGAAAACTATAAAGTTGTTAAAATCTATAATAAAAAAAATTCTATAATAAGACAAATTCTTGAAGGTAATTTTAATATATCAGCTCTTAATATGGAAAAAGAATGTTTAAGTATGCGCTCCAGTATAGTTGCTATACTTAGTTATCAATCTACAGGCTGTTAATTATTTTATCAATCTCACTAACTTTTAAAATTAAATGTTTATAATAATTACTATTATGTAAAATATCAGAATTTATATATTTTATTGCTAATTCTGAATGTTTGTTTGTATCAACCGTATCGGCATTAACTTTTAAAAAATTTAAACCAATCATATTGGAAATATCTTTGTATCGAGTTGATATATATTTTTCATATTCATTGTTGAAATCTGGAGAAATTTCAATAATTTTAGTACCAGGTTTGCAAAAAATAATGTTTGACAAATTTGAACCATAGGGAGAAATAATCAAATCAGCATTTAAAAATATTTTCATTTGAGTAAGTATCTCAAAATGTTGAGGATTAATTATTTCAAATCCTTGTTTTCTTAATTTTTCTATCAAATCTGACTCATTTATAATTTTCCTATAATCAGCATTATCTCTTCTAATATAAATTTTAGATTTAAACTCAGGAGCTTTGACATTTGGAAGAACTGCATCAAGAAAAAATTTATTAATATTTATAGATTTTTTAATATTAAAAAATTGAGGAATTAAACAGTTTTCAAATTTGTAAAAACCATCATCAATAAAACTAAATGTAATATCAATTTCTCTCATCTTACATATTGTATTAATTAAAGTTCTAAATTTATTTGATAAATTTCTATGTATTACTAAGTTTATTTTTTTTTCATTAATAAAAAAAATTCTAGGAAAAAAATGAATTAAGTTTGTAAAATAATTATCAGCAGGACTGCTGCCCAGAACATAGCTATTCTTAATAATTTTAAAATCATTTTTTTTGTCAATTAAATTTTTATAAAAATGATCAGTATAAAAATGATCTAGTGAATTCTGGTCTTGTTTTTTAAATAAATAATGAAATGTTTTAAAGTTATTACTAATAGGAAAATAATTAAATGAATCTAGATAAAAATCACCTGTAAATATTTTACAATTTTGTTTTATATCTTGCAAAGTAGCTGATAAAAAAAACTTTTTAAAAGAATCATCTTTTAAAATTTTATTTTCGTTAATATCTACTAGCATAAAAACCTTTCTTTTGGCGCGCCCTAGAAGAGTCGAACTCCTAACCTCCAGATCCGTAGTCCGTTACCCGTGCACTAGATTGTAGTACATATACGGAATTACGGGAAAAATCATTTGTTAAGTTAAAAAAAAATGAATTTGTAAAGTAGCAGATTTGCAGCACAGCTAAGGGATTTTTTTTAAGATTACTAAAAAAATTATTGTTTAATAATTTTTATACTCTAATCTTTTCCTAAAATGAACATATTAAGAAGATCAAGAACAATATTAGCATTAAACGGTATTATAATGATTTTTATAGGTATAATTTTTTTTATTTATCCGGAAAAACTTACAATCATTATGTTTCCTAACATAGTTTCAAACCCAGAAGCTATAGAGACTGGTACTGTAATGAGAATTTTAATGGGTGCAGGCCATTTGGCTATTGGAATAATTTTATATTTAGCTCGAATATCTATTAAATCAGGAGCTCAAAGACTTTTACTGGGATCAGGAATAGGATTTATGATAATATTTGCAACAGCATTATTCGTAATCTTTAAATATAAAGCTGGTATTCCTGTGATAGCTTTATCTATTTATCCATTATTAGCTATCTTATCTTTATATGTTTCAACTAGAAAATTTCAAGATTAGTTAATCACTCTCTTCCCGAAAGCGTAATGTAGCAATATTGTAGCAAACAGCTTTTTCTATTTTGCTACAACGTTAAAAATGTACAGGATACTTGGCGCGCCCGAGAAGAGTCGAACTCCTAACCTCCAGATCCGTAGTCCGTTACCCGTGCACTAGAATGTAATACATATAGGGAATTATGAGAAAAATCTTTTGTTAAGTTAAAAAAAATGATTCTGTAATGTTACAAATTTGCAACTCAAAATTTAACATACTGTTTTTATATCTAAGCCGTCATTAACTTTAAAAAGAATTTTAAGGATCATGTTTCTGGGTTCAATCCCTTAACACTCCAAGAGGAAAATATTCCTTTATCCAATTTTTCATAGTTTCTTTCATGATGCTTTTTGTTGCATACATGTTGTTCACAGGAGCTATGCCTTCTGGGAGCATATCATAGGAGTCCGGAATGGCTTGTTCAAAAAACTGCCATGCTAGATTCTCTTGACCTTCATAAACAAAATCAGTGAAGTTCGAAAAAAACCTTCCTGAAAGTGAATCTTTTTTCCCTGAAAACAATAGGTTCACCATATTCCACTTGTTATCCGCCTGACCGTCAATTAAAGTTCTAATTTGCAGGGCCTCTTCAGCAATATTAGCTAATTCAGACTCACTATAGATTTTAAGATTAGCTTTTATATGTTCATCTGCCCTAACAAGGCGATCATCAACAAATTTATAAGTTACTGGAAAATGCAACCAATCACTAAGCGCCGAAAGGTGTGGTGTAGGGACTGTTATAAATTTATCAACCAGCCATTCGTCTTGCTCATTAGAATATATATACTTGCCATCATCACGCCAACCACTAATAGGTCCTATCGACGTAACTTGTTTAAAGATAGGTATTGAAGTGAAAAAATGGAGATTAGCAAGTGAACGAGCTCCACCTAGGTTTGTTCTCAACACCATATAAGGAAAACTTGTAGGCATTCGAAACAATTCAATTACTGGGGCTCTTTCATCAATATCTACATTTGTTGCAACAACATTTTCGTTTGTATCTTTTACTATGACAGTATTGCCAATAATGTCTCTAGCATCAGATTCAATCCCGCAAAGATAGTTCAGATCATAACAGCTATGAACCAGGTATTTGTACTGATAAAATTCAATTTGATAATCATTAAACTGACATTTTCCAGTTGATATTCTCTCATTTGAGCCTTCAAATGTAATAAAGCTTAGATCTTTATTTTCTGGCTCACAATACAGATTCGCAAGTTCTTGTTGATAGGATACTTCAGCGGCTACCAACTTCGAAACAATACCAACAGCTCCTAAGATACCAATAATGGCAACAACAACTAGGAGTTCGATAAGAGAGAAACCTTTTTTCATTAAAATATGATATACCTAAAACAAATATTTGTTAAAAAAAATGTTAGCAAGTGCAACAGATTTGCAACAAATCACGATTTGATTTTTGTTGCACTTGTAAAAAGCTAGAGAAACATTGGCGCGCCCGAGAAGAGTCGAACTCCTAACCTCCAGATCCGTAGTCTAATGCTCGAGCACCAGATTTTAGTACATATACGGAATTACGCAAAAAATCATTTCTTAAATGTAAAAAAATTGATTTTCAAAGTGACAAATGAGAGACAAAAGATTGTTAATTTTTATTATTTTTTAAGATAACCTAAATTAATCATTTCTTCATTAAAGTTATCTTCAATCATTTTAACTTGTTCATATGATAATTCTTTTACCCAATTATTATATTTGCCAGTTCTAAAAAAATTTTCTGTCCCTTGATTTTCCTTAAATAATTTCAATTCTTCAGATTCTTTTAAATTTTCAAATTTAGCTAAATTAATACTAGATTTGATTTTTTCATCATCTATTTGAAAATTCATATTTTTTGAGAGAAATTTCATAACTTTTAAAAAAACTTTATAACAATCATCAATTAAATCTTCATATTTAATTACTATCCTTGGAATTTTTATGATTCCATTTTTCCAAGAATTATAATGAAAAGACCATGATCCCATAATGTCTATTTCAGTTGGATCATTTTTTTTTCTGACATAAGATAAATTCTTTGAAATCATAAATTTAATTGTCTCATCCAAGCTTAAATTTCTATACTTAGAGTATGAAATTAATACATCTCTTGGATCTCTAACAATGTGAATAATTGCAAGGCTTAAATCATCATTGGTAAACTCATTATTATTAATATTAACTAATGCATTATGTGTTTTAAGAAAAACAACATTTCCATTTATAATTTTTAAATTTTCTTGAGATTTTATCCAGTATTTTGAGATATCATATGGATTTTCTTTTAAGCTTTTTAATGAATTAGAATTAAACAACTTATCATCTAAGTGAAATTTTTTTAGATTTGAAATTATATCAACATCAAAATTATTATTTTGATTAAAAAAATAATTTCCCAAAAGATACCTCATCCATGAGTTGCCACTTTTAGGATAAGAAGCAATCCAAACTATCTTATTCATTTAAAATAGTTTTATCATAAAAATAAAATAAATAAGATTAAAAGTGACACCAGAGAGACAAGGTAATTTTTTTTCGATCTGTCTCACAAGGAAAAACCCTTGAAGACCTTGGCGCGCCCGAGAAGAGTCGAACTCCTAACCTCCAGATCCGTAGTCTGGCGAAAGATCCTTGGTAAAAATAAAAATGAGGAATTGCAAGAAATTTAAAATGAAAAATTACAGTTTTTGAATATGAAGGGAATCAAACGGACAACTTTTTTTTACTTAAAGATTAGGTATTTATTTTAATATCTTTACAGGGAACCTGTTGTTCTTCTAAGGGACAACATTTGGGGAGTGGTAAGGCCTATCACTTCCCTTGATCGTTGTGATGAGGTGGTTGTTCTTTTAGAGCAACCCTTAATTTGAAAATTGAAAATTTGTTTTTTGAATGCGAAGTGTTGCGTAAGTGTTACACAAAAAATCCAATAATATATTTGATTAATAAGGATTATCAATTGTTGTAGACCAAGTATCGTTAGTCCCTGTCCCCCAACAAGCGCAACAATGAACTTTGTCAGTACTAGTTTTGTAACCACAATTTATGCGTCCAAGAGCAGGGGAGCCAGGCGATGATCGAGGACAATCTGAATTGTTATTGATTACAATAGTATCTGTTGTATTTAAAGGGTTTTTGAATCCATAAGTATTTTCATTATGTAAGAAAGATATCACAGTTGTAGATATATTTTTAAAATTCCTAATTTTCGCAGTAGAAGTACAAGAATGATACTTGTTTGGAAATAAAATGTGAGCTTCTATTTCGCTGTCTATTTCACACTTCATAACTTCATTAGTTATATATTTAACAATTGTATTATAGTTCGCTTCTAAAGTTTTAATCTTAGCACTCGCCGTATACCCACTATACGCAACAATCCCCACGGCAGCGAGGATACCAATAATGGCAACAACAACAAGAAGTTCGATAAGAGAGAAACCTTTTTTCATTACGATTACCTTACCACCAACCAAGGAGATTCTTAAGTGTTCTGGTATTTCTAAATACTAAAGTCAACAAACGGCCAACTTTTTTTACTTTATGATTTTTTTGAAATTAACTTTTTGGCTTGATACTTGGCGCGCCCGAGAAGAGTCGAACTCCTAACCTCCAGATCCGTAGTCTGGCGAAAGATCCTTGGTAGAAATAAAACTGAGGAATTGCAAGCAATTTAAAATGAAGAATTACAGTTTTTGAATGTGAAGGGAATCAAAAAGGAGACTTTTTTTCTTCTAAATAATTTAGACTTTTTTTAGCAACCTTCAAATGAAAATTGTGCGCAAGTTCCATTATTCAATTTACGTCTACAAATTTTCATTGCTTCTTCTTCAGCATTGTACATACAAACATTTGTACTTTCCCCTGATCCATAAAGTGGTTTAGGTTGAAAACTTTCATGAGTTTTTCTTAGTTGTTCCATTGAGTCAGCAATACGGTTCCACTTATCTCTACTTTCAGCAGCATAAGCGTCCCCTAGTTCCTTTCGTTTAGCACTCAACTGATATCTGGCAGAACTCTCAGACATATTACCAATCATAGCCTCCCATGCCAAATATCGACCATAATCAATATAAAGATCATATACTGCTGCAGCTCTTTTATAATTACGATATTTTTTTACGTTTTGCGCATAACATTCCATATAGACATGGAGTTTTGGATATTTATCTTCACAATAATCTTTAATCTTTCCGTCATTAGAAAAGAAACCCATTTTATCTAGCAAACTTCGATTAATATAATTTTTGTCTTTAAATGATAGGTCGATTGTATTTGTATTATTTTCAACCACGGTAGTTTGTGCAACAACTTTTTTCTTCTCAACTTTTGGCTCAGCTACTGTTGTCGTAGTAGTGACTGAGGCACCACTTAATAGCTCTTTCCTTTTAGCGTCATATTCTGCTTGGGTAATTAATTCGTCTTCAAATAACTCTTTCCAATATGCTAGCTCTTCTTTGAGGGATTTTTTATCTAGTTTGGTTGACGTCACAACTACTTGAGACTCTTGAGTATTTTGAGAAGTGTTAGATTTAGCAACTTCTGATTTTTCGTCAATTATTGGTAAGTTTGGAAAACTATAAAATTCTTCTTTAGAGATTTTTTTAAACCCTGCAGGACATTTACCAAATTGCGTTCCTAAACTTCTTTCTCTGAGTCCTTTGTTTAGACAATATAATTCACTATCAATATTAGCACTTGCTGAAACAACTTTGTTATTATTTTCTATAGTAAAATTAGCATTACCAATTGTTTTTTTTATTGTTCTTTTTATTTCATTACATAAATCTCTTGCAGCATCAAAATCATCTTTTTGATCAGTCTCTTTCGTTGTAAGAATAAAGAAGAACTTCTTCATTACATTAAGGTGGGTATCCTCAATTCGAAGTTTATTTTTTTTAAATTGATTAATTAGATACTTTTTATTTTCAATATTCATTATTTCTTCTTTATCAAAATAATTACACATTTTTTCATTATCTTTTTCATTATTTGATATTTGAATAATAGTTAATCTATCTTGTTGATTGTAAGAACTTCTTAGAGACTCAAGTTCACTTATTGTATTTGTATACAAATCACATTTACCTAATACTAGTTTTGAAAATGATTCAACTTCAGTATATGAATATTTACTATCGTAAGACCAATTTTTCTCATTAAAATAATCCTCAATATATTGATTGAAACTTGAACCTTCTTTTAAGCAAATTGTAGCCCCGTCATGACT
>CABXJB010000004.1 GCA_902512415.1 uncultured Alphaproteobacteria bacterium | reverse complement strand
ATTTATAGGATTATAAATTTTAGAAGGGTTAATGAATAAATTATCATTTATTACTTCACAATCACAACCACAATTTACTAAATTTAATCTTATAAGTTCAAGTCGATCACTCTCTTTAACTTTTAATTCTTTAAGACCCTTAAAAATACTTGGTCCTTTTGCAAAAGCTGCAGCAATAGAGAGGATTGGATATTCATCAATCATTAATTTTGCAATTTCACTATCCAATTCACATCCATATAAGTTACTATATTCTACTTCAAGGTCTGCTAAAATTTCACCAGAGACCTTTCTTTGATTTTTAGTATTAATTTTTGCACCCATTTTTTTTAAAGCTTTTAAAATTCCATCTCTTGTTGGGTTTATATTAATATTATTCATAGTAATTTTTGAACCTTTATTTATTAGAGCGGCAACAATAAAAAAAGCACTACTCGATAAATCTGAAGGTACATGAATATTGTTAGATTTTAGTTCTTTTTTCCCATTTATATATATAGATGTTTCATTACCATTTTTTTGCATTTCAATGTCAGCCCCAAAAGATTCCAACATGTTTTCAGTATGATCTCTTGTAATATTTTTTTCAATTAAATGACTTACCCCTTTAGCATTAATGGCAGCTAGTATAAGGCCAGATTTTATTTGGGCTGAGGGAATTTTAATTTCAATTTTTGATTTATTCAAACTCTTACCAATAATTTTTAAAGGAAGAGTTCCGGAAATATTTTCAAATTCAGCTCCCATTAATTTTAACGGATCCATAATCCTAGTCATTGGCCTCAATGATAAAGATTCATCACCTTCTAAAATAGAATCAAAAGGTTGTGATGCAAGTAAGCCGGTAAGTAATCTTGCACTTGTCCCAGAGTTACCAAGATAAATATTTTTATTTGGTTTTGTTAGAGAATTAAGTCCTTTTCCATGAATTATAATTTTGTCATAATTGTTTTCTATTTTAACTCCTAAAGCTTTAAAAGCTTCTAATGTATGGAGTACATCTTCTGACATTAGTAAGTTATTAATTTCAGAAATTCCCTTAGCAATAGAAGGAATAATTATTGATCTATGTGAAATTGACTTATCCGAAGGTATGTTTATATTACCAAAAATACCCCGTTTTATTTTATTTGATATCATTTATATTTTAAATTCAGATCCTAAATAAAATTTTTTGATATTTTCATTTGATACAGCTTCTTCAGGACTTCCTTCAAAATAGATGCTTCCTTCATTTACAATATATACTTTATTTACAATTTTTAATGTTTCACGAACATTATGATCTGTAATCAAGACTCCTATATTTTTTTTTATCAAAGTTTTGATGATTATTTTAATTTCTTCAATAGATACAGGATCTATGCCAGTTAAAGGCTCATCAAGAAGTAAAAATTTTGGATTAGCAGCAAGCGTTCTAGCAATTTCTAATCTTCTTCTTTCACCTCCAGATAAAACTAGTGATTTAGATTTCCTTACATGACTTATACTGAACTCGTTTAACAAGCCTTGCAAAATAATCTGATGCTTGTTTTTATCTTTTTCTACCACTTCAATGATTGATAATAAATTATCTTCTACATTCATACCTCTAAATATAGAAGGTTCTTGAGGGAGATAACCAATACCTTTTGCACCCCTAAGGTATATTGGAGCTTTAGTTAAATCAATTTTATCAAGAAGAATATTTCCTGTATCTGGTTTTACTAACCCAACTATCATATAAAAGGTTGTGGTTTTGCCAGCTCCATTAGGTCCTAATAAGCCAACAATTTCTCCCCTTTTTATTGAAAGGCTTATATTTTTTACCACCTCTTTATTGCCATATGTTTTAGATATCTTATTAACTATTAGTCCATCATCAAGTAGTTGAAATTTATTCATTTTGTATTTGAAATTATAGCTTTAACTTTATTTGAATTGTTTGATGAAACTTTATAGGAGTTTTTATTTGTGTCCAATATTCCATAATCACCAGTTATAACTTCACTCCCTCTTTTAATTTTTACATTATCAAATAACTCTATTATTGATTTTTCTTTGTCATAAAAAGCTTTTTTTGAAAACAATTCTGTATCTTCTGTAATAATACTAAGCAAATTTTCATCCTCGACCTCTAGGCTGCTAATATCTCGATTTCCATTTTTATCATCAAAAACACCATTGATTTTAGAACCAATTATAAAAACATTATCACTAATTAACTTTGAATTAAGTCCCTCAATCTTAAAAGAACCAGCAAGATTATTTACATTAATGTAGCCATCAGAATACATCTTAGTTTCTTCTAGAAATAACTCACTTTTATCACCACTAATATTAATTATTTCATTTTGAATATTAAATTTTAACGTATCCCCTTTACCCTTGATATTATATTCATTTGAATAAAAATTAACATTTGTTGAAGCAATTAATTCTTTTATGTCATAGAGATCTTGCTCAAAGTATATTTTGACAAGATTTCCTTTTAATTCAAATTCATCAGATATTATTTCTACATTTTTTTTTAATAAATAATATTTTTCTTCTTGAAAAACTTCAATTCCATCTTCAGTAGTTATTTCAGTTTCACCAATATTTCTGCATAAGGCATATTTATAATTGGTTAATACTAATAAAAAAAAAATTAAATATTTAATCATTTTAATATTAATTTAGTTTTACCTTTAAAATAAATTATATTACCATTTTCAATAATATCAAAACCGGCAGAGTCAATGGAAGTATTATTTGAAATAAATTTTGATTTATTTTGACTTGATGCAACTAAAGTTTTTTTATTAAATATAACATTATCTGTATATATTTTAAATTTATTAGATTTAAAAATTACGTTTTTTTCTAAAATTATTTCGTCTTCAGTCAAAAAATTTCCTTCATTAGCAGTAACAGATATTTTTTGCTTTTTACCATTTATAGAGAATTTTGGTTTTGAAATATCAGATGTTTTTTCATTTATATCTATTTGTTCTTGAGAGTAATCAGTATATTGAAAAAATATAAATAAAAATATAAAAAAAATTATAATAATAAAAGTTAAAGAAAATATTAGAAATAATTTTTTGTTAAATGACAATAAAAAATTCAACTTAACTACTCAGCCTTAATAAATCATGGATATGGATAATTCCTATTGGTTTATTTTTTTCACATATAAATAAGTTTGTAATTTTCTTTGTATTCATAATATTTAGAACTTCACCTACAAGCATATCTTTATCACCTGTAGTGGGTTTTTTTGTCATAATTTCAAAAGCTGTAAGATTAAATAGTTTGTTATTCATTTTTTTTCTCAAATCTCCATCTGTAATTATACCAACTAATTTATTTCCTTTATTTACTACCCCTACACAACCAAAACTTTTTTTAGTCATTGTTATCAATGTTTTTGTCATTTTATCTTTTTCTTTTGCCAGTGGTAAAGATTTACCTTTGTGCATAATGTCAGATATTTTTATTAGATCTTTTCCTAAATTTCCACCTGGGTGAAAATTTTTAAATTGATTACTATTAAATCCCTTAAATTCTAAAAGTGCCATAGCTAAACAATCACCAATAACTAATGAAACTGTTGTTGAACTAGTAGGTGCTAAATTTAATGGACACGCCTCTATTGATTTTTTATATACAATGCCGATGGTTGAGCTTTTATTAAGTAAGCTTTTTGCATTACTGGAAATACTAATAAGTGGAATAGCAAATCTTTTTGAATAATTAATTACATTGTTTAATTCAGAAGTTTCACCTGAATTTGAAATTGCTAAAATACAATCATTTTTTTTTATTCCGCCTAAATCTCCATGACTTGCTTCTGTGGCATGCATAAAGTACGAGGGAGTTCCCGTAGAAGTTAACGTTGCTGCAATTTTATTACCAATATGTGCGCTTTTTCCTATTCCCGTTATTATTACTCTTCCTTTTACTTTGCTTAGCAAAATAACAGCATTGTAAAAGTTATCATTTAAAACTTTTGAGAGATTTTGTATCTCTTTAATTTCAGTTGAAAGAGTTTTTTTTGCTCTATTTATTATTTTTGATTTTATCATATTAATGTTTAAAAATGTCTACGTCTTGCCATCCAGATAAATCAAGATCAATTCGATGAGATATAAATTCAAAACAAGCATCAGCAATAATTACTCTATTTTCACGTTCAAGCATTACATCTAATTTTTTCTTAATCTTGTGAAGATGTAACACATCAGTTGCCGCATATTTTTTTTGTTCTGTGGAGAGATCCCCTCCCCAATCTGAAGATTGTTCAGCTTTAGAAATTGTTTCATTTAGTAATTCTTTACAAAGATCTTTATATCCATGTTTATCAGTGTAAGTTCTAACAAGCTTTGAGGCAATTTTAGTACAGTAGACATTTTTTATATTAATTTTGTATGTATTTTTTAATACTGCAACATCAAATCTTGCGAAATGAAAAATTTTCGTAACTTTGCTGTTATTAAGTAACTTGATTAAATTTTTAGGTCTTTTTCTTAAATCTATAATTTTTAGTAGATGACAAACTCCATTACCGCTAGACAACTGGATTAAGCATAGCTTATCTCTTGCCGGGTTTAAACCCATCGTTTCCGTGTCAATCGCAACAATATTACCTAAATCTAAATTTTCAGGTAAATCATTTTCATAATACTGTATTTTCATAAGTAATTTATTTATTCTTTATTTCAAATAATTAAGTTGTTATAGCATCAAACTCTATAAAAATCATGAAATCTATAATTATATTTGGTGGATCAGGTTACGTCGGAAAAAACTTAATAAGATCTTTTGCAAAAAAAGGGTACAAAATCATTGTCCCTTATCAAACGCAAATTAATGAAGCTAATTTAAGACTTTTAGGATCAATCGGTCAAATAACACCTTTCCATTTCACTTCTTTGAAAAATCCAAGATTGCTATCAATGATTAATAGTTCAGAGGTATGTATTAACTTAAAAACTTCATGGGAATCAAAGGAATCACTTTTAAATAATTCAATTTTTAAATTTAACTCAGAATTAATTAAGGCTTTTAAAGATTCATCATCAATTAAAAAATTTATTTTTTTCTCAGGATTAGGTGCTGAAAAGGGATTAACTTTGCGCAATGAGATAATTGCAAAAACAGAAAAGTTAATTACTACAGAATTAGAGAGCTCAATAATTATAAGACCAAGTGTAATTTTAGGAAATGGCGATAAATTTCTATCAAGTCTTTTACCATTATTTAAAATTTCTTTTTTTATACCTCTATTTGGAAATGGGAGTACAAAGTTTCAACCTGTTTTGATAGAGGATGTTGTAAAATTCATATCAACACTCATTGAAGAGCCAAATACACATGAAAGATTATTTGAATTAGGGGGACCTGAAGTTTTTACTTACAAAGAATTTTATATTCAAATTGCTGATTTGATGAATAAAAAAAAAGTATTCATTCCTGTTTTTATGCCAATAATTAAGCCAATTGTTGGAATAGCTGAAAAAACACCATTTTCGCCAATTAATTTAGAACAGTTGACACTTTTCGAGTCTGATAATATTTTAAAAAATAAGATTTCTGGCTTTGATTACTTAAAAATGCATCCAAAAAAGATAATTTCTGCGATTAAAAATTCTATATAAAGTCTAGCTTTTTTCTAAAACAGTACCATTGTTGTACTAATTATTGCTTTTTTATATTTATTTTCATTTATATATTGTTTATTGCCTTCATTCTTAAAAAAAAAGTATCAGAAATGTACAAATGTTAAAATTTACTTCAATTAATAAAGAAGGCCCAAGAAAAACTGATTCGAAGATCAGATCTAAAAATTTTGATGAAATTTATGCAAATTTTGCAAAACAAAAAGCTGAAGAACAAGCCTCACGTTGTTCTCAATGCGGAGTACCTTTTTGCCAAGTTCATTGTCCGCTGCATAATAATATTCCAGACTGGCTAAAACTAACTGCTGAAAATAGACTTGAGGAAGCTTATCAACTTTCAAGTTCTACGAATAATATGCCAGAGATTTGTGGAAGAATATGTCCTCAGGATCGACTTTGTGAAGGAAATTGTGTTATTGAACAATCTGGTCATGGGACTGTTACGATTGGGTCCATAGAAAAATATATTACAGATACTGCTTGGGATAAAGGATGGATTAAAAAAATTCAACCGAGATTTCAAAGAAAAGAATCTATTGGTATTATTGGTGCGGGACCTACTGGACTTGCAGCAGCTGAAGAACTTCGAAAGTTAGGTTATCAAATAATCATATATGATCGTTATGATAGAGCAGGTGGACTTCTAATTTATGGTATTCCTAATTTTAAACTTGAGAAGGAAATTGTTCAAAGAAGAACAAAACTTTTGCAAGATAGTGGTGTTGAATTCAATTTAAATTTTAACGTTGGGAAAGATAAATCTTTTAATGAATTAAGGGAAGAGCATGATGCCATTGTTATTGCAACTGGCGTTTATAAATCAAGAGATATAAATCTAAATAACGAAAACTTCTCTAATGTAATTCCAGCACTAGAGTATCTTACTACAAGCAACAAGGTAGGACTTAACGATAAAGTAAAAGATTTCGATAATGGTTTGCTTAATGCTCATAATAAAAATGTTATTGTTGTTGGTGGTGGTGATACAGCAATGGATTGTGTACGAACTGCAGTTAGGCAAGGTGCTAAAGATGTAAAATGTCTTTACCGAAGAGATAAAAATAATATGCCCGGATCTCAAAGAGAGGTTGAAAATGCTATTGAAGAATGTGTTGATTTTAATTGGTTAACATTACCTATCCAATATCAAGGTAAAGATAATTTAGTTGAAGTAAAAATTGCAAAAATGGAACTTGGCTCTCCTGATGAAACTGGACGAAGAAAGCCAGAAATTAAAAAAAACAGTGAAGAAATACTTAAAGCTGATTTAGTTATTGAGGCTCTGGGTTTTGAGCCTGAAGATTTACCAACAATGTTTGATGAACCTTCTTTAAATATTACTAAGTGGGGAACTATAAAAGTAAATTATAAAAATCTCATGACTTCTCTTGATGGTGTTTTTGCTGCTGGCGATATTGTCAGAGGTGCAAGTTTAGTTGTTTGGGGAATTAAAGATGGTAGAGATGTAGCTAGTCATATTCACCATTATTTGCATAATAGTACCCAGGAAAATAATAGAGCTGTTAATGAGTAATTTTAAAGAGCATTGGTATAAAAATAAAAAAATTCTTGAAGAAAATCATATTTATAATGAATTAGATGAACATTCATCTTGTGGAGTTGGGCTAATTGCATCCTTAGATGGAAGTCCTAAACGCGAAATAGTTGAGATGGGGGTTCAAGCCCTTAAAGTTCTTTATCATAGAGGGGCAGTCGATGCAGATGGTAAAACTGGCGATGGCGCTGGAATTCAGCTGAACATACCGAAAGATTTTTTTATTGATAAAATTGAGCGAACAGGCAACAAAGCAAATGATAACCCTTTTGCAGTTGGAATGATCTTTCTTCCAAGAACTGATTTTGCCGCTCAAGAAAAGTCGCGTACTATTGTTGAATCTGAAATTATTAAAGAAGGATTAAAAATTTATGGATGGCGTCATGTACCTATAAATTCATCAATTATAGGTGATAAAGCAAAAGCAACAAGGCCTGAAATTGAACAAATTTTAATAGGTAATGAAAAAATTAAGGATGAAAAAGAATTTGATAATTTGCTTTTCATCATTCGTAAGAGAATTGAAAAACAAATACGAAAAAATAATATTAATAATTTTTATATATGCTCACTCTCTTGCCAATCGATTGTTTATAAGGGAATGTTTTTAGCCGAGCAGTTATCAAACTTCTATCCCGATATTCAAAATGAAAAATTTATATCAAAATTTGCTGTTTATCATCAACGCTATTCTACAAATACTTTTCCTACGTGGTCTCTTGCACAACCATTTCGTGTCATTGCTCATAATGGTGAGATAAATACCCTAAAAGGAAATAAAAATTGGATGGCGGCGCACGAACCAAGATTAGAGCATAAAAATTTTGGCAAATCAATAAAAGATCTAAAACCTATAATTGATAGAGATGCATCTGATTCTGCAGCATTAGACTCAACAATAGAATTGCTGGTTAAGGCTAATAAATCTCTCCCAATGGCCAAAATATTAACTATTCCAGAAGCTTGGTCGCATCGAAGAGATTTTTCACAAAAATTAAAAAATTTATATGCCTATGCAACAGCAGTCATGGAAGCCTGGGATGGACCTGCGGCAATTTGTGGTGCGCATGATGATTGGGCAATTGCAGGTATGGATAGAAATGGTCTTAGACCAATTAGGTATACCTTAACATCTGAATATTTAATTGCAGGTTCAGAGACAGGCATGGTTGTATTACCAGAGAGTGACATAGTTGAAAAAGGTCGTGTTGGACCAGGTCAGATGATTGCTATTAATTTTAAAGAAAAGAAATTTTATTCTGACTCAGAAATTAAAAAACATTTATCTGAAATAAAACCTTTTGGAAACTGGACAAAGAACATCACACATATTGATAAATTAGTGAAATCTGTTGATGAAGAGTTGAGAGAAATTGATGGCAACGATTTAAGACAAAGAATGTCATCCTTTGATTGGTCAATGGAAGATATGGAACTTATTCTGCATCCGATGATTATGGAACAAAAAGAAGCTACAGGGTCAATGGGTGATGATTCCCCATTAGCAGTTCTTTCAAAAAAATATAGAGGACTTCATCACTACTTTAGACAGAACTTTAGTCAAGTCACAAACCCTCCTGTTGATTCTTTACGAGAGAGAGTTGTAATGTCTCTTAGAACAAGAATTGGAAATCTCAGTAACATCTTAGATGAAGATGAAAAACAATGCGATCATCTCCAACTTAATTCTCCGGTTTTATCAATCAATCAATTTAAGACAATGAGACAGTATATGAAAGATACTGTTAAAATTCTTGATACAACAATGGATGTAACAGATTCAAATAATAATTTCGAAAAAGCATTATTAGATCTTAATCGTCAAGCAGAAGAGGCTGTTCGAGAGGGTTATGTTCATATCATTTTAACTGATAAAAATTTATCTAAAAATAACGTAGCTCTACCCATGATATTAGCAACAAGTTCAGTACACTCACATCTTATTAGAAAAAATTTAAGAACCTATATTTCTTTGAATATTCAATCTGCTGAATGCTTAGATGTTCATTATTTTGCAGTTTTAATTGGAGTTGGAGCAACAAGTGTAAACGCTTATGTTGCTCAACAAGCTATTGCAGAACGTCATAAAAAAGGTTTATTCGGATCATTCTCTTATGAACAATGTGTTGAAAGATACATTAAATCAATAAACAATGGTTTACTGAAAGTAATGAGTAAAATGGGAATTTCTGTAATTAATTCTTATAGAGGTGGGTGTAATTTTGAAGCAATTGGTTTGAGTCGAAATTTAATGAATCAATTTTTTTCATCTATGAGTTCTAAGATTTCTGGAATTGGTATCTCAGGTATAGAAAATAGATCTGTGGAGGTACACTCAAAAGCTTTTGATGATCAAATCACTACATTGCCTGTTGGAGGTTTTTATCGATACAGATTTGGAGGAGAGCAACATGCTTTTGAAGCAAAATCTATTCATATGCTCCAATCTGCAGTTGGAAATAAAAATTATTCATTATTTAAAAAATATTCAGAGATGATTGATGATATGTCTCCAATTAATATTAGGGATTTGTTAAGTTTCAAAGCGGATAATAAAAAATTAAATATCAGTGATATAGACTCAGCTCAAAACATTAGAAAACGCTTAGTAGCGCCTGGTATTTCTCTTGGAGCACTTAGTCCTGAGGCTCATGAAACACTATCCATTGCTATGAATAAGATAGGGGCAAAGTCTGACTCAGGTGAGGGCGGTGAAGATTCAAGTCGTTTCAAATTACGATCAAATGGTGACAATCCATCATCAAGAATAAAACAAATTGCTAGTGCAAGGTTTGGAGTAACAGCTGAATATCTTAATAATTGTGATGAAATTGAAATTAAAGTTGCGCAAGGAGCAAAACCTGGTGAAGGAGGACAATTACCTGGAGGTAAAGTGACTAAGTTAATTGCTAAGCTTAGACACTCAACAAAAGGAGTTACACTTATAAGTCCACCACCACACCATGATATTTATTCTATCGAAGATCTTGCTCAACTAATTTATGATCTAAAACAAATCAATCCAAGAGCGAAAGTTTGTGTGAAACTTGTAGCACAATCAGGCATAGGCACAGTAGCAGCTGGAGTTGCTAAAGCTAAAGCAGATACAATTTTAATCTCAGGTCACAATGGTGGAACTGGTGCTAGTCCGCAAACAAGTATTAAGTATGCTGGACTTCCGTGGGAATTAGGTCTTAGTGAAGTACATCAAGTTTTATCTTTAAATAATCTGCGTGATAAAGTTATTTTAAGAACGGATGGTGGATTAAAAACAGGTAAGGATATAGTGATTGCAGCAATGTTGGGTGCAGAAGAATACGGTATAGGTACAGCAAGTTTAGTAGCGATGGGATGTATTATGGTAAGACAATGCCATTCAAATACATGTCCTGTTGGTGTGTGTTCTCAAGATGAAAAATTAAGAGAAAAATTTACTGGAACTCCAGATAAAGTTATTAATCTTTTCACTTATATAGCAGAAGAGGTTCGTGAAATATTATCAGAACTTGGATTTAAAACACTTGATGAAATTGTTGGACGTGCAGATTTATTATATCAAGTAAGTAGAGGAAGTGCTGATTTAGATGATTTAGATTTAAATCCCATCATTCAAACAATTGATTCTTCAACTGGCGATTACAATAATAAAAAAGATAAAATTACAAAGGTAGCTGATAGTTTAGATCTAAAGATGATTGAAGATCTTAACTCTCTTTTTACTAATCGTCAAAAAACTCAATTAAGTTATAATATTAAAAATACTGATAGAGCTCTTGGAACAAGACTTGCATCAGAAATTACAACAAAAATTGGAATGAATGTTTTGGAGGATGATCAGGTAATAATTAATCTAAATGGTTCAGCAGGTCAATCGTTTGGAGCTTTTAGTGTTAAAGGAACAACACTAAAAATATCAGGTGATGCAAATGATTACGTGGCAAAAGGTTTATCTGGAGGTAAATTAATTATTATACCTCCAGAAATATCCTCTCTTCAAACAAACAAAAATGTGATTATTGGCAATACTTGTCTTTATGGAGCAACCAATGGAACACTATATGCTGCGGGTATGGCAGGAGATAGATTTGCGGTCAGAAATTCAGGTGCCGATGCTGTGATTGAAGGATGCGGTGATAATGGTTGTGAGTATATGACTGGTGGCAGTGTTGTTATCTTGGGTGAAGTCGGAAATAACTTTGGTGCAGGGATGACAGGTGGGATGGCCTTTGCATATGATAAAGAAGGAACACTACCTCTCAGAATTAATTTGGATGATGTTTTTTATCAGCAACAGATGACACCTTACTGGGAAGATGTTTTATATAAAAAAATTCAACAATATTTCAGTGAAACAAATTCACAACATGCTAAAGATATTCTCGATAACTGGGAAAGAGATAAATATCTTTTCTGGCAAATTATTCCAAAAGAGATGGTGAATAAATTTGAAGAACCTGTATTAGTAGAGACTACTAAAACAGCCTAATTTAAATATTTCTCATATAGTTAATTGACTGTGTGATTATTTTTAAATCAGTTTTACTTGATAGACGGTGATCACTATCTTTAAGATAAATAATATTGACATTTTTACCAGTGACCTTTTTTAATATTTTTCTAGGTATATCTTCTTTAACAACATTATCTTTTAAACCGTGAATAAGAACTAGTGGTTTTGTAAAGCGAAATGGTTTTTTGAGGACTCTATTTTGTTCTGCTTCGACAAAAAATTTTTTAGTTAGATAATAACTAAAACCATACGATGTATATTTGGTGATACCTTTGGTTGTAATTTCTTTTTTATTTTTTTTATTTAAGGCGCTGTATAAATCTTTTCCAAAATCTGGAGCAGCCGCTAAACCAATCATCCCTTTTATTCTTTGTGGTCGTGCTTTTGCTGCCAACATCATTAACCAACCACCCATACTGCTACCTATGAGAATTTGAGGACCTCTAGAGATATTATCAATGATATCTAATAAGTCTTTTCTCCAATCAGACATGGTAAATTCTTCAAATTTTCCCTCGGATTTACCATGTCCTCTACAATCAAAACGTATAAAATTAAGGTTATTTTTCCTTGCATATCTCTCTACTGTGAGCGCCTTAGCACCATTCATATCAGAATTTAAACCGTGAATAAAAATAATTCCTAGCCCTCTTCCTTTTAGGGATTTATAGGCAATTTTATGGTTTTGTTTGTTCTTATAAAAAGACATATTATAGAATACAAATATTAACTCAAAATGTCATCCTTTAATCTTGTTCAAATAGTTCCTTCTTTAGAATCTGGTGGTGTTGAAAGAGGCACTGTTGATGTAGCTAATTTTTTAGCTGCAAATAAAATACAGAATTTTATTATTACCTCAGGTGGTAAAATGATTAAAGAATTAGATAATAGTTTCATCCATGTTCATGAATTGCCAGTAAGTAGTAAAAACTTTTTTTCTTATCCCTTTATAGCAAGAAAAATTAATCAATTTATTAAAGCTAATAATATTAATTTAGTTCATGTACGTTCTAGAGGTCCTGCCTGGATGATTAATTTAATGCCGAAGAATAATATTAAAACAATTTCTACTTTTCATAACGTCTATGGTGGAAGTTCGTATTTAAAAAAAATGTATAATAAAGGTTTATCCAAAATGGATCATCTTGTTGCCATCTCTGAATATGTAAAGGAAACAATTGTAAAAAAATATAATCTTACAAAAAATAATATTTCAGTCATTAATAGGGGTATTGATACTGAGTATTTTAATCAACCGCTTGATGCTACAAAAAGAGAGGATGTAGTAAACACCTATCAGATTGATATTACCAAAAAAATTATTTTATTTCCAGCAAGATTAACAAGTTGGAAAGGGCAATTAGAATTTATAGATATTATAAAAAAAATTAATACGCAAAATGTATCGGTGCTATTTGCTGGAGATACAAAAAATGAAAGTTATACTAGATTGGTTAAAGATAAAATTAATCAAAATAATCTTTCAACTATATGTAAAATTTTAGGAAGTATAAACCAGGATGAAATGCGAAGTTTATATCAGATAGCTGATCTATGCGTTTCTTTTCCTTTGAGAGGTGAAGGATTTGGGAGAACAATAAGTGAGTCACTTTATTCTAATACACCTGTGCTAGCCTTTGATTACGGTGGTGTTAAAAATCAATTAGAAAATATGAGTGATTTATTCAAAGTAAAACCCCATGATCATCAAGGTTTACCTGCAAAAATAGAGTTATTATTAAATTTTACTGAGGATCAAAAAAAAGAAGCACTACAAGAAGCAAAATCGGTAATCTATAAAAATTTTTCAAAAATAAATATGGTTAATCAGTATATGAAATTATATGAATCAGTTAAATACTAAAAAAATATTACTCATTAAACAAGGTTCTCTTGGAGATATTGTTTTTGCATTAGAGCCAATTTTAGCAATTCAAAAAAAATTTAATAATTCAGTTATTGATCTTGTAACGGAAGAAAAATTTATTCCTTTTTTTAGAAAAATAAAAATGTTTAATGATTTTATAATTGATAATAGGGGGGGATTTTTTTCAACATTATCACTTATTAGTAAAATCATAAGTGGTAAATATGATTTAATTATTGATCTACAAAATTCGAAGAGAACAAATTTATATCATTTTTTTATCAAAATTTTTTCTAGATCTAGAATTAATGGATCAAGAAGTTGTGCTCATTATCGATATATTATACCCTCACAAGGTCAAGAAAGTCCAACTCAAGGCTTATTTAATCAGTTAAAACTTTTGGATATTGATCAGATTGATCCAAATTTTAGTTGGTTAGTATCTGAAAAAGAACAAAGCTTTGAGAATAAAGAATTTGTGTTGGTAATTCCCGGCGTATCTAAATCAGGTAATTCAAAACAATGGTCACCGACTAAGTATCAAGAACTATGTACTTTTTTAGAGTCAAAAGGTTATTATATCTGTCTAGTTGGAACAAAACAGGATGCTGAATCTTCCCAACCAATTCTTGATCACTGTAAAAACATTATTAATTTAATCGATAAGTCGCCTCCTGAGATTATTTATATGGCAGCATCCAAAAGTAAGTTGGTAATTTCAAATGATACAGGACCTGGTCACATCGCAGCGCTTAGTAAAGTTAATATATTATGGCTTGCGTTAGATAATAGTGTAACAAAATCAAACTTAAGTTTTCGTCAAAACAGCCATCAACTTCTTAAAAAGAAAATGGAAGATTTGACCGTTAATGAAGTTCAGGATTACATTTCAAAAAATAAATTATTAGATAAAATTGAGTAGTTTTTGATTTAAATCTTTATCATGTGTTTCTAAAGCTAGGTATTCTTTATTCCACGGTGCATATTCTTGCTTAATACTCTTAGGAGAATTATCTGCATCATATATAACTGCCAGTTTACAATTTGTTAAGGAGGCAATATGCGTACATCCACTCTCTGGTGTAATCACATAATCTGACTGATTTATTAAGCTCGTCCAGTTTTCAAAATTAAAATTATTACATATTGAAATATCTTTAGTATTCTGTAGGAGGCTATTTGAATCATTAACGACAGGATATATGTCAAAAATTTTGCTAAATTTATTTTTAGTCGTTTCATCACTTGTTAAATAAATTGATATATTCTTATCCTTTAATAATTTTAGTAGATCTTCAAAATTGTCTTCTGAATAGAAATTATTAATCCATTTTGAAGAGAGATGAATAACACATACAGGCTTATCTTTTTTTAATGGAAATATATTTGTAAACGTAAATTCAGTTTTAGTATTCTCATTTATTGCAAGTCCACTTTTTGATACTACATCCATCATCATATTGGTTTGGTGGATATTTTTATTTGCCTGTAATGATTTAAATCTTTTTATAATTATGGACTTTGAATAAAATAATTTACTGAAAATTATCTGCCCTAATTTACTAAATACATTTGAGTTATATCTTGATTTAAGTATTAGCGAAGATTTGAATTTACTTTTTGAAAAAAATCCTAAACGTAAACCAAACCAGCCAGGGCTAAAAGTAAAATAATAATCATACTTTTCAGAACTAATAGACTTTGTTAAACTATTAAAAACTGATGATGAAGTTGATTTTTTATACGTTTTATCAATAAAACTAAATTGTTTACATATCTTTAAATTTTTATGTGATGCAACTACATGAATTATAGCCTGTGGATTTTTTTGTTTAATTCCTTGGATGACAGGCAGAGTTAAGATCATATCTCCGATGCGATCACTGCGCTCAATACAAATTTTCATTTAATTATTAAATTAACCATTTTTTTAAAACAGACCTTGAATTTAATTTCAATTTCATTATATCTCTAGAAAATATGAAAAAAATATTCAATTCCTAATATGCTATTTATTAATAGCTTAATCCACTTTAAATAACAGTTTTGGCAGTAAATTTCAGAGCAAAGAAGAATATTGGTCCAAGGACTAATGAGAAAATCACAGCGAGTGAGGTGCGCGTTATATCAAGTACTGGAAAGCAGCTTGGAATTATTAGTATTAGAGAAGCTTTAAATCATGCTGAGGATGAAGGTTTTGATTTAGTAGAAGTATCCCCTGAGGCTAGTCCACCGGTATGTAAAATTATTGATTATGGTAAATTAAAATACAGAGAACAAAAAAGTAAAAAAGAGGCGAAAAAAAAGCAAAAAACCATAGAAGTTAAAGAAATTAAAATGCGTCCAGGAATAGATACACACGATTATAATGTTAAAGTTAAGGCTCTATTAAAATTTATAGGCGGTGGAAATAAAGTAAAAGTATCTATGCGTTTTCGAGGCAGAGAAATGGAGCATCAAAACCTAGGATTTGATTTACTTAAAAAACTAACGGAACAAGTAATTGAATATGCAAAAGTTGAGGTGCATCCTAAGTCTGAAGGTAGACAAATTATGATGATTTTAGTTCCTCAAGTTGCAAAATAAATACTAATTATTGATTCTCAGATAAATATCCTTATAAGCCCATTTGAACTAGCTATGGCCTGCGGGGCAGCCTAGCAGTAAATTTAACAAGGAGAATAGAATGCCCAAGCTTAAGACAAAGAGTAGTTTGAAAAAACGCTTCTCTAGAACTGGAACTGGTAAAATTAAGTTCAAGCCTGCTGGAAAAAGACATGGCATGAGCAAAAGATCAAACAAATTTATTCGTAGCACAAAACGATCAGCAATAATGTCACCTGGTGATGCAGCACTTATCGATCATATGCTACCATATAATAAATAGGAGTTTACAATGGCAAGAGTTTCAAGAGGCGTTACAGCAAGAGCAAGACATAAAAAAGTAATTAAAAAAGCTAAAGGTTATTACGGTAGAAGAAAGAATGTATTCAGAGTAGCTGTTCAGGCAGTTGAGCGAGGAATGCAATATGCGTATCGTGATCGTCGAAAAAGAAAAAGTGATTTTAGAGGTTTGTGGATTCAGAGGATTAATGCTGGTGTAAGATTGCACGGCATGACATATTCTCAGTTTATCTCAGGATTAAAAAAATCATCAGTAGAAATTGATAGAAAAATTCTAGCAGAATTGGCAGTTAATCAGCCAGATGCTTTCAAAGCTTTGGTTGAAAAAGCCCAATCAGCTAACTAGTATTTAATTTTTAATAATTTATACTAACCATATGACTTTATCAGTTGATTCTTCAGGTATTAAAAAGAAGATCGAAGTTTGTCAAACTTTACAAGATATAGAAGTTATAAGATTAGAGTACCTTGGTAAAAAAGGATTAATACCATCTGAAATGAAGCTTTTAGGTAAGCTTCCGATTGAACAAAAAAAAATCAAAGGTCAGGAACTAAATAAACTTAAAACTTTTATTGAAGATGCGGTTAATGAGCAAAAAATTCTAATTGAAAATAAAGAGTTAGAAAAAAAATTAAAAAATGAGAGTATTGATGTTACATTACCTCACAATGAAGAATTAAAAGGTAAAACTCATCCAATTTCGCAAACAATCTTTAGCATCATAGAAATTTTTGGAAATTTAAATTATTCTGTTGAAGCTGGACCAGATATTGAAAGTGATTTTAATAATTTTTCTGCTTTAAATATACCGCCTCATCACCCTGCACGTGAGATGCAAGATACCTTTTATGTGAATAATGGTAACGGCGGAGAAGATAATGTTTTGAGAACGCATACTAGTCCAGTTCAAGTTAGAACAATGCTTAAATCAAAGCCCCCAATAAAAATTATTGTCCCAGGTAGAACATACAGAAGTGATTCCGACTCTACACATACACCGATGTTTCATCAGGTTGAAGGATTGGTCGTAAATAAAGATGCTACAATGGCAGATCTTAAATCAACATTAATTTTATTTTTAAAAGAATTCTTTGAGATTGATAATTTAAAATACAGATTTAGACCGAGCTATTTTCCATTCACAGAACCAAGTGCAGAAATGGATGTTGCTTATACAAAAAAAAATAATGTTCTAAAAATCGGCGAAGGAGACGATTGGTTAGAAATTTTAGGTTGTGGAATGGTCAATCCAAAAGTTTTAGAAAACTGCAATATAGATTCCACTATTTACCAAGGCTTTGCCTTTGGAATGGGAATAGAACGACTCTCTATGTTAAAATATGGAATAACAGATATGCGTGGTTTGTTTGATTTAAATATTAAGTGGTTAGATCATTATGGTTTTTCCCCGCTAGATTTAAAAACGAGATCGGAAATTTAAATTGTTATGAAATTTACACTTAGTTGGTTAAAAGATCATTTAGATACGAATAGCGATCTCGAAACAATCGTTGATAAATTAACAAACATAGGTCTAGAGATTGAAAGCGTTGAAGATAAATCGAAAACTTTTAATGATTTTACGGTTGCTGAAGTGCTTAAAGCTGAAAAACATCCTGATGCCGATAGACTAAAAGTATGTACTGTTAAATCAATTGATGGAACTTTTCAAGTAGTGTGCGGCGCACCTAATGCACGAGAAGGAATGAAGGGTATTTTTGCACCTGAGAATAGTTTTATTCCTGGCACAGGAATTAAATTAAAAAAATCTAAAATAAGAGGAGTAGAATCATGTGGCATGCTTGTTTCAGAGAGAGAAATGGGACTATCTGATGAACATGATGGCATAATTGAAGTTGATGAAAAATATTCATTAGGAGAAAAATTTATAGAAGTATTTAATCTTGATGATCCTGTTATTGAAATTAATATTACGCCTAACAGAGGAGACTGTCTTTCTATCAGAGGTGTTGCAAGAGATTTAGGTGCGGCAGGATTAGGAAAATTAAAAGAAAATACATTAATTAAAAATATCGAAGGTACGTTTGATAGTCCTGTTATATGGAAAAAGGATTTCAAAGGTGATGAGGAATATATTTGTCCTGGTGTAGCAGGAAGATATTTTAAAAATATTACTAATAAAGAAAGCCCAACATGGCTTCAGCAACGATTAAAGGCAATTGGTTTGCGACCTATTTCAGCTCTTGTAGATATTACAAATTACATAACTTATGATTTAGGAAGACCTTTGCATGTATATGACGCTGATAAGATCAGTGGTAATTTGAAAATGCGATACGCAAAAGAAAATGAGAATTGTCTAACTCTTGATGAAGAAAATAGGGAATGTACAAAAGAAATGATCGTAATCTCAGATGACAAACAACTTCATGGTATTGGTGGCGTGATGGGAGGTTTGGATAGTGGTTGTAGCCTTAATACAAAAAATGTTTTTCTTGAAGTAGCTTTATTCGATCCAATTTCAGTAACAAAAACAGGAAGGCATCTTAAACTTCAAAGTGATGCCCGATATAGGTTTGAGAGAGGGATAGATCCAAACTCCATACAGTGGGGAGTTCAAGCTGCAACAAAAATGATATTGGATTTGTGTGGTGGTGAAGTAAGTAAAACTGTTCAAACACAAGTTTTAGAGACTAACCAAAATACAATTGACTTTAATACAGATAAGATAAAATCATTAGGTGGCGCTGAAGTACCTAAAGAAAAACAAAAAGCTATTTTAGAATCCTTAGGTTTTATTGTTTTAGAAAAGAGTAATATTTTTAATATAACTGTTCCTAGTTTTAGACCGGATATAGAAGGAGAAGCAGATATTGTTGAGGAAATTTTAAGAATATATGGTTTCGATCAAATACCTCTTTCTAATATTAGCGACAATAATAATAAGAAAAATGTTTTAAGTTCTGAATTAAAATCTTTTTATAAAATTAAAAGAGTAATTGCTAACACAGGTTATGTAGAAGCAGTCACTTGGTCATTCATGGATGAAAAAGTGGCAAAATTACTTTCTGATAATGTTATTAAAATTAAAAACCCAATAAGTGCTGATCTTAATGTGATGCGTCCTTCTAATTTCCCTAATTTATTAACTGCTGTAAATCTGAATAAATCAAAAATGATTACTAGTGGTAAAATATTTGAAGTAGGGCCTATATTTGATGAAACCTTGGAAGATAAGCAAGTAAATGTTGCTACAGGAATTGCATATGGAAATATTTCAGGTAATAATTGGAATTCAGCAAATAAAGATATTGATGTTTTTGATATTAAGTCAGATCTTATGCAAATCTTAAAAACTCTTAATACACCAATAGATAATCTTAATTATGAACCAATCGATAATAAAATTTTTCATCCTGGTAAGTCCTCATCCTTACGAATTGGAAAAAATATAATTGCATATTTTGGTGAGCTTAATCCAATATTATTGAGATCACTTGATATCTCAAATACAGTTGTAGCTTTTGAAATATTTACTGAAACATTAGCTCAATTTCAAAGCAAAAAAAACTCGACTATATCAGCTTTTGATAACAATCCTTTTCAAACTGTTGAAAGAGATTTTGCTTTTTTACTGCCAAAATCAGTTAAGGCTAACGATATGGTAATCAAAATAAAAAAAATTGATAAAAAAATTATCAATAAAGTTTCAATTTTTGATGTTTATCAAGGTGAAAAAATTGACAATGATTCTAAAAGTATTGCAATTAGGGTTCTGCTTCAGCCTTTGGAAAAAACATTCAGTGAAGAAGAGATAGAGAATATTTCAAATCAAATTATCGATACAACAGTCACTAGTTTTAAAGCAACTCTAAGAAAGTAATGAGAGATCTCTCAAGTATCAGAAATTTTTCTATAGTAGCGCATATTGATCACGGCAAATCAACTTTAGCAGATAGACTTATTCAGTTTTGTGGTGGTTTATCTGATAGAGAAATGAAAGAGCAAGTTCTTGATTCAATGGAACTAGAGCGAGAGCGTGGGATAACAATTAAAGCTCAAACTGTTCGTTTAAATTATACCTCAAAAGATGGAAAAAAATATATTTTAAATCTTATGGACACCCCTGGTCATGTTGATTTTGCTTATGAAGTATCAAGGTCTCTAGCTGCTTGTGAGAGTTCTCTTTTAATAGTTGATTCAACACAAGGTGTTGAGGCACAAACACTTGCTAATGCTTATCAAGCAATTAATAATGATCACGAAATTTTACCAGTATTGAATAAAGCTGACCTTCCTTCTTCAGAACCTGAAAAAATTAAAGAACAAATAGAAGATGTTCTAGGAATTGATTCTTCTGATGCATCATTAGTGTCAGCCAAAACAGGTCAGGGAGTTGAACAGTTATTAGAAAAAATTGTTACAAACCTTCCTTCTCCCAAAGGAACTTTGGATGAACCACTTAAGTGTATGCTTGTTGATAGTTGGTATGATAGTTATCTTGGAGTAATTGTTTTAGTTAGAGTGATTCACGGACAGTTGAAGAAAAATCAAAAAATTAGATTTATGGCTGCAGGAGCTACACATACAATTGATAGAGTTGGTATTTTTTCACCAAAACCAACCGAAGTAGAAACTTTAGGGCCAGGAGAAATAGGCTTCATTAATTCTGGCATTAAAAGTGTATCAGACTGTAAAGTTGGTGATACAATTACAGAAGAAAAAAATCCTACCCAAGAACCACTGCCAGGATTTAAGCCATCTCAACCTGTTGTTTTTTGTGGAATGTTTCCTGTAGACTCTGATGAATATGAACACTTAAGAGACAGCATGGTTAAACTTGCTTTAAATGACTCAAGTTTTTCTTATGAGCCAGAAGTAAGTCCTGCTCTTGGTTATGGTTTTAGGTGTGGCTTCCTAGGTTTGCTTCATTTAGAGATTATTAGAGATAGATTTAATTTAGAATTCAATCTTGAACTTGTTACAACTGCCCCATCAGTTGTTTATAAAATAAATATGAATGATGGATCAGTTGTTGATTTACATAATCCAACAGATATGCCTGATCCAGTTAAAATTGATACAATTGAGGAGCCTTGGATCAAAGCAACAATTATTGTTCCTGATGAGTATTTAGGAGTAGTATTAGAATTATGTACTTCTAAGAGGGGGATTCAAATAAATCTTAATTATGCTGGTTCAAGAGCAATGGTTGAATATAAACTTCCTTTAAACGAAGTAGTATTTGATTTTTATGATCGTTTAAAATCAATCACTAAAGGATATGCAAGTTTTGATTATGAATTAGTTGGTTATAAGGTCAATGATTTAGTTAAAGTAAGTGTTATGATTAACGGAGATCCTGTTGATGCTTTATCATTAATTGTTCATAGAGAGAGATCTCAACAAAGAGGAAGAGCTTTATGTGAGCGTCTTAAAGACCTAATACCTAGGCAACAATTTAAGGTTGCTATTCAAGCTGCTATTGGTGGAAAAATTATTGCTAGAGAAACTGTAGCTTCATTTAGAAAAGATGTGACACAAAAACTCTACGGAGGTGATGTTACTCGTAAAAATAAACTTCTTGATAAGCAGAAAAAAGGTAAAAAACGTATGAGACAATTTGGAAAAGTTGATATTCCTCAAAATGCTTTTTTAAATGCATTGAAGATGAATGAAAATTAATGAATTTTTTTAAGGAGAGATGTGAGAGCGGTTTAATCAGCACGCTTGGAAAGCGTGTATAGTGGCAACACTATCGAGGGTTCGAATCCCTCTCTCTCCGCCAAAAAATAGGATTTTTTTTTAACGCCAGTCAACTTAAAATTAGGTTTGGGTACACATAGTTCTCAATTGGGCAATTTTTTTACTTCTAGGCTATTTTTCAATAGCCTAGAAAAATTTATATAATTATCTCTCTAAAATTACGTTTTCAATAAACTGTTCTTCTACAACACCTCTAAAAGGTTGAGCTGCCCAATTAGTTCTAAACGCACGTTGACTGTTTGGTACTAGTGCATTTGAATCATCAGCTAACTTGTGTAATGGAGCAGTACCAAATTCAGTATTAAACGCAGTTTGAGTTTCAGCGGAAAGTAACCAGTTTGCAAAGAATAAAGCAGCATTTGGATTTGGAGCATTTTTTGGAATTACAATACCATTGCCACCTCCATACATACCCATTTCAGGGATATAGTATGCAATTCCTTTTCTTACTTCTCCCCTATTCATTAATCCTGCTAAGTGATCTTCCCAAGCTGGTGCCATCCAAATTTCTCTATCACTAATTCTTTGGATACTATCTGCATTACCGCCAGTAATGATATAATTTTCAGCACCATTTTTAAAGTAATCATAAGATGCAGCAACTTGCGCAATTTTTTCATCTGTTACTTCCCCATTATCAAAATCAACATCAGTTAAATTTTTAATAACGTTTAAGAAGAAAGATGGTCCTGAACCACCATTTTCAAAATTAAATCCAAATTTACCAGGATTAGCATTCCAAAAATCTTGAAACTCAGCTGGAGTTTGTGGAAGATCAGCTTTAGCTACATGTTCTGGATCATAAGCTATACCAGATTGGTTTCCCCAGAACGCATAAGCATAACCAAGACCATTAATACCAGCAATTTCTGGTGTACGATTTTCATCAGTTGGAATTGCATCAACAAGTTTGATGAAAAGCGCATCCATTGGTAAATCAGGAACTTTATTGAAACCAATTGACAAAACGTCTACATCGCCTTTGGCACGATCTTTCTCAGCAATAACTTTATCTAGGTTAGTTTGGTTTTCACCAGCTGGAACTGTAACTTTGATACCATATTCATCTTCAAATCTTTTGGCAAAATTTTGAAGAGGTTCTTCTAAATACCAGTTAAACCAAAATACTTGGCCTTCTTCTTTTGCTTTTTTTTCAACTTCTGACCAGTTGATATGACCGTCAGCAATTGAATTTGAAGCCATTCCTAATGAAAAGAAGAAGGTAATTGTTGTTAAAATAATTTTTTTAAATATACTCATTTTTCCTCCTAAAAATTTATATAAATAAAAACATTTAGTAAAATATAATATCTGTCAAACAGATTATTATATTAAAATGAATAATTGATATAAACTGATTTGTAGTGGTAAATTTTTGATTTATATCAAGACTAATGATGTTTTCTAATTAATAAAATTATCCACAAGTTTATAAATAAAATTGTAACCAATAGAAAAATAGTTAAATATTTTAGCATTAATTAAGTAAAGTAGTAAAAAACTATGAGTATATTAAAAGTTAAAAATCTTTTCAAATCTTATGGAAAGATAGAGGTTCTTAAAAATTTTTCACTAGATATTGATTCAACAGAATTTGTTTCTTTGTTGGGACCATCGGGATGCGGAAAAACAACTGTTCTTAAAATTATTTCTGGTTTTATTTCACCAGATAAAGGAACTGTATTTATTGAAGATATAGATGTTTCTAATACACCTCCTGAAAAACGTAATACAGCGATGTGTTTTCAATCATATGCATTATTTCCACATCTTACTGTTGAGGATAATATAAAATTTGGTTTGTATGAAAAAAAAATTCCTAAGAATAAAAGTAAAGATTTGTTTGAAGAAGCTATTGAACATTTATCACTTTCACAAGAATTAGGTAAGTATCCAAATGAGTTATCAGGAGGTCAACAACAACGTGTTGCTTTAGGACGAGCATTAGTTACACGTCCGAAAATTATTTTGTTTGATGAACCTCTTTCAAATCTTGATGCTATATTAAGAGGAACTGTTCGTAATGAAATTAAAAGAATTCAATCAGAATTTAAGTTAACTGCAATTTATGTAACACATGATCAATCAGAAGCTTTATCGATATCTGATAGAGTTCTTTTAATGAAAGAAGGTGAAATTAATCAAATTGATACACCTGAAAAAATTTATGATAACCCTATTTCATATTTTTCAGCTTCTTTTGTTGGTATTTCAAATATTCATCATTTTAAAAATCCAAAAAAATTAGAAAATAATTTTATTGAAGTAGATACCAATGTTGGAAAGTTAAAATTATTTTATAAGAACAATCTAACTGATAAAAATATTTATGTAAGTTGGCGACCAGAAAAAGCGGAAGTAGGGGAGCAAAGAGAAAATACTTTATTTGGAAGAATTAAATCAATAGCTTTTCAAGGAGCCTTCACTGAATTGGAAGTTGCAATTAAAAATATAAAAATAAAAATTATTACTCAAAAAAGAGGATTTAAAATAAACGAGGAAATTAAATTTGGTATCAAACCTGAAAACTTACTTGTTTTAGAACAATCCTAACAATGCTTGCAAAATATTTGTTTATTATTTTATGCTTAATTCCTGGGTTAGGAATTATTTTAGCCTTGATTGGTTTTGTTACATATATTGTTATTATGCAATCAATTGGTCTAAATAATTTATTTGGAGAAGATGAATTTACTATCAAATTTTGGGATAAAATATTTGCAAGAAAATCTTACAATCGTTCGGTTCGATATTCTCTATATATAGGAACATTTAGTACTATTTTTTCTATTTTGATCGCTTATCCTATTGCACTCTGGTTACGAAAACCATTTCGAGGTTCTTTATTCATAAGTTCTATTTTAAAGGCCCCGTTACTTGTACATGGTCTTGTTGCAGCTTTTTTATTTTTAAATGTTATTGAATATCATGGATTAGTAAACCAACTTTTACAATACTTGAACTTTACGGATCAACCTATTCGAATGCGTAATGACAGAAATGCTTTTGGAGTTCTATTCTTGCAAACTTGGAAAAATATGCCTTTCGCACTTCTTTTATTGGCTGGTGCATTACAATCTATTAGCGATGATACACTTGATGCAGCTCGTGATTTAGGTGCTAGCTTATATAGAAGATTCATTGATATTATTATTCCTCTAACTATTTCAGCAATGACTGCTGCTGCTATTATCATTTTTATAGGTGCTTTTGCTGATTTCACTTTTCAAAAAATAGCTGGTCCAAGAAACACATTTTCTTTATCTCAATTGATGGTTGAGTATCGTGGTCGCGGTAAATGGAATGAAGCAGCAACAGTAGGTGTTACATTAATTGTACTTTCTTTTTTTGGCGCTGTTCTTGTTGCATTTATTATAAATAAATTATTTAAATATCCAGGGTGGCTTTCTCCAGTCAAAATGAAAAATATTAAATCAATTATTACTAGACAAAAATGATTGCTAAATCTCTTCATCGTATTTTGTTTATTAGTATGATTATCATAGGCGTTATTTGGATTGTAGTTCCTTTTATTATGGCTATCTTATGGTCTTTAGTTGATCCTGCTGAACCATGGACAGTAGATCTTGTAACACCACCCGTTATGTCTTTTTATAGATGGACCTATATGTGGGAGAGCTCAAATTTAAAAGATGCTCTTTTTAATTCATATTTACTCGCTCCAACTGTTTCAATAATTACGCTTATATTCTCTATTCCAACAGCTTACGTTTTTGGAAGATATAATTTTGTAGGAAAAGAGATTGCTAAATTATTATGTTTACTTCCTTTAGTAACTCCTTACTTTGTTTTATCTGTATTTTTAACAGCAACAATAATTTCTTTTGGACTTTCAGAATATAGAGTTGCTGCAATTGTTTTAGCTCATGCTGTTATGTTTTTACCATACGCTATAAGAATTATGACAGTAGGTTTTGAACAAGTAAGTCAAGAACATATAGATGCAGCACGAGATTTATCTGCAACAACATTTTCTCGTTGGCGAGTAGCTTATTTCCCGGCTTTAAGACCTGCATTTTTTGCCAGTATTTTAATAGTATTTATTCAATCTATTGAAGAATTTGCCGTTGCTTTTATTTTAGGTTCGCCAACTTTTGTAACAATACCAACTCTTCTTTTTTCTACCATGGGGCAGGATTTTGTGAGACCAAATGCTGCAGTTCTTTCATTAATTCTTGTAGTTCCAAATGTTGTTCTAATGTTGTTCCTTGAAAAACTTTTGCGAACCGCAAATCCTGCAATGATATCTGGTAAAGGTTTAAAGTAAATATATTAACTCTACACTTTGTTTTTTAGCACGCTTGGAAAGTGTGTGAAGTAGCAATACTACCGAGAGTTCGAATCCCTCTCTCTCTGCCAAAAATAAATTAATTTAATCGTCCAAGATAATTAACCATCACTACGCCAATGACAATTAATAGTATACCAACTAAAGCATAAACATTTGGAATTTGATTATATTTAAGCATAGCAAATATCAATACACCTGTAACCGTTAGTCCACTATAGGTAGAATAAGCAAATCCAACAGGTATAACTGACATTGCTTTTGCAAGCGAAAACATTGTTATACACATTAATAATATACACAAAATAGAAGGTGTTAATTTTGTAAAGCCATCAGAAATTTTTGCAAAACTATTCGAGGCAATTCCGGTTGATATTCCAAATGCCAAAATAAGATATCCCATTAGCGGTTTCATGTTTTTATGAGCGTAGGTATATATTTCTTTTTAAGTGAATAATACAATTAATTAAAAGGCAGCACGCTTGGAAAGCGTGTATAGTGGTAATATAACTAAGATAGGAAAAACATGTTTAAATTTATAAAAGACGTAAACGAAAACTTTATCAACAATATGCAATGGTATGATGTTAGTTTAGTGAAGTTATCAGTTTGCATTATTACTTTACTTATAGCCAAGTATGTAAATATTTTGTTACTTGCTCCGTGGTATTGGTATGTGTTATTGTTTTTAGTTGTAAGTGCACGCCCTTATTATCTTGTATTTAAAAAAATCAACTAAAATAGAGAATTAATATTTAATAAATATTAAGTTTAGTCACGCATAGGTTACTCACATTAAAGTAAAATTAATTTGTATTCAGCTAATAATTGATTTGAAAACGTAATAATTATTTTTTAGACTCAAAGTTATTTTCAATAATTTCACCTGAATTAGCTGCTGAAGAAAGTAAAAAATAACATAAGTTAAATATCTGATCATGTAGATTTATATTGTAATATTAAGCTTTATCTTGATATTCTTTTATATGTTTTGGAATCCTTTTATTTGTTCCAAACATATAATGATTTGCCATATTTTCCCTATACTTGCTGGCAGGAACTTTTAAACCTACAGCTTCAGCAACTTCTCTAATTAACATTGGATTTGCACCACAGCAAACTCCAAGATAATTGACTCCCATATCAAAAGCTTCTTTTGCAAAATTTCCAATTTCATATCTATTACATTGCATCGGGTCTAAGGCTGTTGGGAAGGGAGTTTTATGAGGTGTGGGACAAAAACATCCGTTATTATCTGGTAAATTTAAAAATGTTGGATTTTGATTAGTGGTGCGGTAACTTATTGGTAATCCAGCAACATGACATTTAAGTGCTTTTCTAATTTCCTTTAGGTATGGCATCATAGTAGTAGGGCCTCTGTGACAATTCATGCCAACTACCTCCCCTCCTTGCTGTTCTAATTCTTTACACGTATCAACTATAGAAATTCCATCTCTCATTATATTTTCTCCCATAGGAGCAATTGTAATAACTGATGGAAGTCCTGTTTGTCTCATTACTTTTAGGGCCTTATATGCTTCTTCAGCATAATAAAAGGTTTCACCAATTAACATGTCAGCACCTTCATCAAGCGCCCAATCAACCATTTCATTAAACATTTTTTCAACTTCTAATTGTGATTTTTTATCATCTTGTTTCCAGATGTTTGAATTAGAAATATTTCCTGCCATTAGATTATGTTCATTTCCCAATGGATGTTGTGCAACTTTTTTAGCAATTTTTAAGGCTGATCTATTTAAAGGTTCTAAAAGTTCTTCTTTACCGATAACTCTCATTTTCTCTCTATGACCATTGTATGTAAAGGCCTGCACAACATCAGAACCAGCATGTTGAAATTCTTTATGAAGATTTTCTAGAACTTCAGGATGATCTAAAGCAACCATAGGAACAAATTCTCCAGAAGACATATATCCTCTTTTTTCTATTTCAAAAAGAAATCCTTCTGCACAAATTACAGGACCAGAATTTAATCTTTCAATTAAATTTCTTGTATTTTTAGTCATAACTTATTTTCTTCTATATTATTATAATTTACTTACTGCAACTTATATCACGGAACGTATTAGGTTTTTTGTGTAATTGCTAATTGGTTTATTAAATATTATTTCAGCTGCGTCATATTCAATTAATTTTCCAGTTTTAAGAACCAAGACTTTATCTGAAACTGATCTTATTACGTCCATATCATGACTAATAAATATGTAACTAAGAGCATATTTGTCTTGAAGATTTTGCAGTAGATTCAAAATCTGATTTTGGATAGTTATATCTAAAGCAGATGTAGGTTCATCTAATATAAGTATTTTAGGTTTTAAGATTAAAGCTCTTGCAATAGCTATTCTTTGTCTTTGTCCACCAGAAAATTCATGAGGGTATTTATTGTGATCACGTTCATAATTCATTCCAGTTTCATTTAAAATATCTGAAATCTTTTTTTGTTTTTCATTTTTTGATAATTTAGGAAAATGCACTTCCAAACCTTCAGTTAATATTTCTTCAACATTCATTCTTGGGCTTAAAGAAGAGTAGGGATCTTGAAAAACTATCTGAATATTTTTTCTTAAATCTTTTAGTTTATTTTTTTTAATTGAATTTAAATTTATTTTATTAAATTCTATTTGGCCGGAAGAATTAATTAATTTTAGTATTGCCAATATAAGTGATGTTTTGCCTGAACCAGACTCGCCAACTATACCTATTGTTTCTCTCTCGTTTAATGTAAAATTAATATCATCAATAGCCTTAACATAATCAATTGTTTTTTTAAAAATTCCTTTTTTAATAGGATACCAAACTTTTAACTTATTTATCTTTAATATTTCTAATGATTCAAGATTATTTTTTTGTCTTTTTTGATTTTGAAAACTTACTAATTGTTTTGTATAATCTTCTTTTGGATTATTAAAAATTTCTGATTTTTCACCACTTTCTATTATCTTACCATCTTTCATAACATATATATAATCTGCGATTTTGTTAACAACTCCTAAATTATGACTGATGAACATGATCGACATTTTTCTTTCTTGTTGAATTTTTTTTAACAGTTCTAATATTTGAAGTTGTACTGTTACATCTAAGGCTGTGGTTGGTTCATCAGCTATTAATAAATCAGGATTGTTAGCAATACTCATAGCAATCATCACTCTCTGTCGCTGTCCACCCGATAATTCATATGAATATATTTTTTGTCTATTCGATAAATCATCTAGATTTACTTCTCTTAATAATTTTTTTACCCTTTGATTAAGTTCATTATTATTAATATTATTATGTGTTGTGATAACCTCTTTTATTTGTTTATCAATTGTATGTAGAGGATTTAAACTTGACATAGGTTCTTGAAAAATTGTAGAAATTTTATTTCCTCTAATTTTTTCAATTTCTTTTATTGGTAAGTTGAGTAAATCTTTTTGATTATAATTAATACTTCCTTTTTCAATTATAGCACTACTAGGTAATAATCTTAAAATACTTAAAGCAGATAGAGTTTTTCCAGAACCAGATTCTCCAACAATGGCAATAGTTTTGCCCTTAGGTATATCTACATTTATATTGTTAACTACTTTTTGATTATTTTTAAAACTAATACTCAAATTGTTAATTGAAACAATACTACTCATATTATTTAAACGTCTTTCTTGGATCTAGAGCATCTCTTATTGCTTCACCAACAAAAACCAAAAGACCAAGCATTAACCCTAGTGTAAAAAAACTTGTTAAACCTAACCAAGGTGCTTGAAGGTTATTTCGGCCCTGATTAACCATCTCACCAAGAGACGCAGATCCTGGAGGTAGACCAAAGCCCAAAAAATCTAATCCAGATAAAGCAGTAACTGAGGCGCTTAAACTAAAAGGAAGAAAAGTTATTGTTGCAACTGTTGCATTTGGGATCATATGTCTAATAATAATTTTGGAAGTGCTCACCCCAAGCGCTTTTGCTGCACGAATATAATCAAAATTTCTTGCTCTTAAAAATTCAGCTCTAACCACGCCAACATAACCCATCCAACTAAAAAGAAGTAAAATCATTAATAACCACCAGAAATTTGGCTGAATCACACTAGCAAGAATTATTAAGATGTACAAAGTGGGGATAGCAGACCATATTTCCATAAATCTTTGAAAAAAAAGATCTGTTTTACCTCCAAAATATCCTTGCATTGCACCCGCTGAAACACCAATTATCATTGAAAAAAAAGTTAAAGCAAAACCAAATAAAATTGAAATTCTAAAACCATAGATTAATCTAGATAATACATCTCTTGCTTGATCGTCTGTCCCCAACCAATTTTTTTTACTAGGAGGAGAGGGGGCAGGACTATCAATATCCCTAATGATAGTATTATACTTGTATGGAATTATAGGCATTATCATCCAGCCGGATGTATTAATTAAATTTTTTACATAAGGGTCCCTATAATCAGCTTCAGTTTCAAAGTCTCCACCAAATGTAGTTTCAGAGTATATTGAAAAAATTGGGAAATAAAATTGTTTCTCAAATTTAATTAATAATGGTTTCTCATTAGATATAAAATCAGCAAATAAAGAAACTATGAATAAAAAAACAAAAATCCAAAACGAATAAAAACCTCTTTTGTTAGATACAAAATTTTTTAATCGTCTTTTATTAATTGGTGATAAATTAATCATTCTCTTGACTCGAAATCAATTCTTGGATCAATTATGGAATACATGAAATCACCAATTATACTCATGACTAAACCTAGGAGGGAAAAGAAATATAATGTTGCAAAAATTACAGGATAATCTCTTGTAAGAGCTGCTTCATATCCAAGCAAACCTAGTCCATCCAATGAAAAAATTACTTCAATGAATAATGAACTAGAAAATAGTACACCTATAAAAGCTGAAGGAAAACCGGCTATAACTATTAGCATAGAATTTCTAAAAACATGACCGTAAAGAACTTTTCTCTCAGGCAATCCTTTTGCTCGAGCAGTCATAACATATTGTTGATTAATTTGATCAATAAAGGAGTTTTTTGTTAAAAAAGTTAGACCTGCAAATCCACTAACAATCATTGCAATAAGCGGTAATGTTAAATGCCAAAAATAATCTTTAATTTGAGACAGTAAGTTTAGTTCAGAAAAATTTTCTGATGTTAAACCTCTTAATGGAAAAATATCATAAAATCGGCCACCAGCAAAAAAAACAATTAATATGACAGCAAATAAAAAATTTGGAATTGCATATCCAATAGTTACTATGCTACTTGATATAATATCAAATCTAGAACCATCAAGTATTGCTTTTCTTATACCAAGCGGAATGGAGATTAAATAAACTAGTAATGTTGTCCATAAGCCAAGAGATATAGATACCGGCATTTTATCTAGAACTAATGAGGTGACTTTTTGATCACGAAAAAAGCTTTCACCAAAATCAAAAAATACATAACTTTTTAACATTTTGAAGAATCGTTCATGAGCAGGTTTATCCATTCCATACATTACTTCAATTTCTTTAATAATATCTGGGTCAAGACCCTGAGCCCCTCTGTATTTTGAATCACCATCTTCAAAACTTGATGCATCAAAACTTGAATTTAATTCTCCCTCACCAGCTCCTGAAAATCGAGCTGTAGATTCAACAGCAGTTCCTGTCATTTGAGCAATCATTTGCTCAACTGGACCACCAGGAACAATTTGAATAACAGCAAAATTAATTAACATTATTCCAAAAAGTGTTGGAAATATAAGAAGAATTCTTCTTATTAAATAAGCACCCATAAATATGATTTTATATTATTTATGTTCTGTTTTTAACTTATTAGTTTGCAGATCTTTGAGAATTAATAAAATCAAATTTATTTTGATTAATCCACCAAGTATCAAATCCAAGAGAATATTTGGGCTTTTGCTTAGGTTGATCAAACATATCCCAATACAATACTCTATAAGCTGAAATATGCCATTGGGGGATTACATAATAATTCCATAGCAATACCCTGTCTAGGGCATTAGTAATAGTAATTAAATCTTCTCTGTCTTTAGCATTAATAAGTTTTTCTATAAGACTATCGATAATTTCATTTTTGATTCCAATGACATTACGTGAACCATTTGTATCTGCAGCATCAGACCCCCAAAAATTTCTTTGTTCATTTCCAGGAGATAAACTTTGTGAAAAAGTAAATACAATCATATCAAAGTCAAAGCTTTCAATTCTTTTTTGATATTGTGAGCTATCAATTGTTCTTAATGAAGCTTTAATTCCAAGTTTTTCTAAGTTATCAATAAATGGTAATACAATTCTCTCAAAAGCTGGAGATACTAATAAAATTTCAAATTCAAATGGCTCTCCTTTGGAATTTTCTAGCTTACCATCTTTCAAAATCCACCCTGCATCTTTAATTAACTTTGTAGCTTCTTGTAACTGGTTTCTGATGAAGCCTGATCCATCGGTTGTAGGGTTATAATATTGTTCATTAAAAACCTCATTAGGAAGTACATCCATATATGGGTTTAGATAAGCAAGTTCTTCTTTTGATGGTAGTCCACTTGATGAGAGTTCTGAGTTTTCAAAAAAACTATCAGTTCTTTTATAAGCGCCATAAAATAAATTCTTATTAGTCCACTCAAAATCAAAAGCATAAGATAATGCCTTTCTAACTCTTTTATCTTTAAAAATTTCTTTACGTGTATTGAATGCAAAAGCTTGCATTCCTTGAGGATTCTCATGAGATATTAGTTCTTTTTTAATCAATCCTTCTTCTACTGCACTTATATCATAGCCAGTTGCCCATTCTTTTGACGTATTTTCAGAAAAAAAATCTATTTCCCCTGACTTAAAGGCCTCTCTTTCTACACCTCTATCTTTGTAATAATCATATCTTATGATGCTAATATTATCTTTACCTACCTTAATTGGAACAAGGTTATTTTTAAAACCCCAATAATTTTCATTAAGTTCATAGGTAATTGATCTACCTGCATCAAAAGATTTAATTTTGTAGGGGCCACTTCCAATTGGAATATCAAGAGTTGTCTCTTCAAAATTTTTATCTTCCCAATAGTGTTGCGGAAGTACTGGAAGTTGACCAACAATTAATGGTAATTCCTTATTAGTATTTGTAGAAAATATAAACTTAACTTTTTTTTCTGACATCTTAATAACTTCACTTACATCTCCATAGTAATATTTATAAAATGGATGTCCTTTTTCCATTAAGGTATTAAATGTCCATACTACATCATCACTAGAGATTTTTTTTCCATCGTGCCATACTGCTTCATCTCTAAGAGTAAATGCTACCCATGAACGATCATCTGGCCACTCTATATGCTTTGCTAAAAGTCCGTACTCTGTAAATGCTTCATCACTAGAGCCAACAGTTAAGCTTTCGTATAATAGGCCAATACCAGCAGCTGAAGTACCTTTTAAAGTGAAGGGATTAAATGTATCATAGTTTCCAATTGAACTTCTAACAATATTTCCACCTTTAACTGAAGACTTGCTCACATATTCTACACTAAAAAATTCTTCATTATATTTTGGTTCTCCGTGCATGGCGATTGCATGTGAAACATAAGTATTTGCTAAAAGTTGTTGTGAAATTAATAAAATAAAAATTGTCGAGACAGAGATTAAAATTTTCATAGGGTTAATATAATTAATTTAAATAAAATTTAAATTGATTTTATTCATTTATTAATGAAATTAATTTGGAGTGAAGCTCTTCATTAGCAGAAACTACTACACTTCCTTGTGATTCAGTAGTTATTTCATTACCAAATTTATCTGTAATTTTCCCCCCAGCCCCCTCAATTACATTTACTAAAGCCATATAATCATGTACTTTTAAGGTGTCTTCAATAACAATATCAATTAATCCTGAAGCCACCATTCCATACATGTAGCAATCACCACCATATCTAAAATACCTTATTTTTTTTTGAATTTTTTCTACAGCCCTTCTCAAACGAGGTTCATCAAAATAGAGTCCAGAAGTAAAAAGATAAGCATCTTCAATATTTGTTACTTTAGAACATTTGGTAGATTGTTTGTTGATCGTCGTATTTTGGTTTTTGATTCCAACCCATCTTTCATCATGAGCAGGACAATTAATGATACCAATAATTGGTTTTTTATTTTGTGTTAAAGATATTAAATTACCAAAATCTTTATGTCCTGCAATATAACTTCTAGTACCATCAATAGGATCTATAACCCAAATAAATTCTGCATCTGGATTAATGCTATCAAACTCTTCTCCTAAGATCCCATGATCAGGATATTCTTTTTCTATCATAGACCGTATTTTTAGTTCAGTATTTTTATCTGCAATTGTAACCGGGCTTTCATCACTCTTGTTATCAATATCTAAAGATGTTCTAAAAAATTGCATTGATGTTTCGCTTGCCGCATCAGCAAGAGTGTTAGCAAAGTTTATATATTCCTGATAGGAATTATTCATTATTCAATTTAAGGAAGAGGGGCTGGATTATCAGATTGCTCTCTTAAAAATAATACTAAGTTAGCTCTATCTTGAACTTTTTTTAAACCAGCAAAGTTCATCTTAGTTCCTTTTATATATTCTTTTGGATTATACAAAAATTGAGCTAATTCTTCATAACCCCATTGACCACCAAATTCAGATAATTCTTTTGAATAGGCAAAACCTTCTATTTTAGCTTTAGGATTATTAATTAGATTCCATAAATTCGGACCAACTTTATTTGCGCCTTCTTTTTTGTATGTATGACATGTACTGCATTTTTTAAAAATTTTTTGCCCTTTATCTAGAGATGCATTTGCTAATAATAATGAGATAGGTTCTGTAACTTCTTCTTTGTAATCTGATCCAGATACATCGTTAACAGTTTCTGGAACTTCAATTTTATAGGCTGTTTGCTGCATTTCTGTATTATCAACATCAACGATAAAATCACCTATATGGCCTATAACTTTTACCACTATAAGAGCTAATATGATGGAAGCCAAAATTTTGTTAACTTCAAGTCCAGACATGTGTAAAACATCTATATAGATTTTTTTTGAAATGAATAGAAATGAAAACGTCCAACAAAAAATTAAATACGGCTTAATTGTTGCATAATTTATGAAAACAGCAATTATTATACCAGCCAGAATGGCCTCACAACGTTTCGCTAATAAGCCTATGGCAAAAATTAATGGAATCCCAATGATAGAGCGAGTTTGGAAGCAGGGAATTATCTCAAAATTAGGGGATGTCTACGTTGCTTGTTGTGAGGAAGAAGTTTTTAATTTGATTACATCAAAAGGTGGTAAGGCAATAATGACTGATCCAAAACTACCTTCGGGAACAGACAGAGTCTTTGCTGCATTCAGTTTGCTAGAAAATAAAGATGATTATGAAAGTATTATTAATCTTCAAGGAGATATGCCCTTGATTGATTCTATCAACATCCAAAGAGTAAATATACCTTTAGAAAATGGATATGAGATTGGCACAATTGCAACTGACATATCAAGTGATGAAGAAAAAAATGAAAACATTACTAAAGTTTCTATAGATTGGAAAAAATCAGGAGTTGTTGGTGAAAGTATAGATTTTTTTAAATCTTCAAAAAAAAAGCTAACAAATATTTATCAGCATGTTGGGATTTATAGTTTTAAGCCAATTGCTCTAAAAAGATTTGTCTCCTTACCCACTTCTAAAAATGAAATAGAAAGAAAATTAGAGCAACTAAGAGCACTTGATGCGGGCCTTAAAATCGGAATAACCTATGTAGAAAATGTGCCAATTAGTGTAGATACATTGGAAGATTTAATGTTAATAGAAAATATTTTAAAGAATAGAGATGAAAACCAATAATTTTGCCTTTCAGGGAGTTAATGGCGCTTACAGCGAGCAAGCTGGAAAAAATGTTTTTCCAGAAGCCAAAAGTGTTCCATGTGCAACATTTGAAGAAATGTTTGCATGTGTAAGAAATGATAAAGCTGACATTGCATTAGTTCCAATTGAAAATTCTCAAGCTGGAAGAGTTGCAGACACGCAAAGGTTGATACCTGATTCTGATCTCAACATTATTGGAGAGTATTTTTTAGAAGTAAAACACAATCTATTAGTTATACCTGGAGCTAAAATAAATGACATAAAAAGAATACATAGTCATGAGCAGGGTATTGCACAGTGTAGAAACAAAATAATAAAACTGAACAAGGAAATGGTTGTAGCAGCAGACACTGCAGGTTCTGCTAAAAAGATATCACAACTTAATAAAAAAGAAGATGCCGCTATTGCATCCACTCTCGCTGCAGAAATTTATAATTTAGAGATTCTTGAAGATAATTTTCAAGATGCTCAATATAATGTGACTAGGTTTTTAGTTATGTCAAAAAATAAGACTAAAATAGAATCTACTGAGAGTGATCTTTTAACAACACTTGTATTTGTTGTGAGAAGCATTCCTGCATCTTTGTATAAATGTCTTGGAGGATTTGCTAGTAATGGCATAAATATAACTAAATTAGAGAGTTACATTCATCCACAAGGCTTTGATGTTGCCCAATTTTATATTGATTTTGAAGGACATCCAGAAGATAATTCAGTTAAATTAGCTTTTGAGGAAATGAAATTTTTTTGTAAAGAGATTAAAGTCTTAGGTGTCTATAAAAAGTCTAAATTCAGGAAAAAATAAACATAAAACATAAATCACAAGTTATTTTTTCAATCTTTAATGATATAGTAGTTTTGGAAGGTTTGAGGGCGAATACCTTGTTAATCCAGTCAGGTCTGAAAAGAAGCAGCTGTACCAAGTTTATCCGGGTCTTAAACCTTCTTTATAATTATGACTGAAAATATAGAATATAAAGTACTCGCAAGAAAATACAGACCTCAAACATTTGCTGATTTAATAGGACAAGAAACGTTAGTTCAAATTCTAACCAATGCAATTACGAGTAATAGAATTGCAAATGCTTATCTGTTAACAGGTGTGCGCGGGGTTGGCAAAACAACAACTGCAAGATTAATTGCTATGAGCTTGAATTGCGAGAGTAAGAAAGTAAATACCTGTGAACCATGCGGAAACTGTGATTCCTGTAAATCAATCAGATCTGATCATAATTTAGATGTTATTGAAATGGATGCTGCAAGTAAAACTGGAGTTGATGATGTTAGGGAGATTATCGATAACGTCAAGTACAAGCCAGTAAATAGTGAATTTAAAATATTTATTATTGATGAAGTTCATATGCTTTCAAAAAGCGCCTTCAATGCTTTACTAAAAACTTTAGAAGAACCTCCAGAACATGTTAAGTTTATTTTTGCTACTACCGAGGTCAAAAAAATTCCTGTTACGATTTTATCTAGATGTCAACGATTTGATCTTAAAAGAGTTGAGTCGGAAAATTTAAGCCAACATCTTAAAAAAATCTCAGAACTAGAAAAAGTGAAAATAGATGATGATGCAATTGCTCTTTTAGTAAGAGCGGGTGATGGCTCTGTTAGAGATTCTTTAAGTTTATTAGATCAAGCAATTATAAATAACAACACAACTGTTACTGCTAAGACAGTCACTAATATGTTAGGACTTGCAGATAGAGGAAAAATTTATGATCTTCTTGGACATATAAGTAAAGGTTTAGCTTCTGAATCATTAGCTGTATTTAGAGACTTATATAATTCTGGAGCCGATATTTTAATGGTTTTTGAAGAATTATTAAATACAGTACATTCCATCACTCAAATTAAAATTTCACCAGATATAAAAAACGATATTTCCATTCCTGAGCTAGATAGAGTAAAGGGAAATGATTTTGCCAATCAACTATCAATGAACTCTCTTAGTATGATGTGGCAAGTACTTTTCAAAGGTTTTCAAGAATTACAAAATGGCTTTCATCTATATCAGCATGGGGAAATGATAATTATAAGACTAATTTATATAAGTAATAATCCTCATCCAGAAGAACCAAATAAGAAAAATCCTACAAGAGAAATTAATCAAGCTAAATCAGAAACTAAAGACATAATAGTTAAAAAAAAAAATAGTATAAAAAGTAATACGAATAATTTTGATTCATCGAATTTGAATGAAATGTCAAATAATTTGTTAGTACATATTTCTAATTTTAGACAATTTGTAGATTATTTTTATAAGAATAGAGAGGCATTGCTTCATACTCAGTTATATAATTCAGTAAAATTAATTTCATTTAAAGAAGGTGAAGTTACTATTAATACTTCATCTATAAGGGACCCACACTTTAATCGTAATGTAGCAAAACTTATTTCAAAGTGGACCGGGAGAATATGGCAAATTCATTCATCAGATAGCAATGTAGGTAGTTCTTTGAGCGAAGAAGATGTGGTCAATCAACAGAATGAAATAAAAATTATGAAAAATCATCCAGAAATAAAAAAAATTTTAGAGACTCTTCCAGGTTTGAGTATTCATTCTATAACTGATATTACAGATACTATTGATGAAACATTGGACGAAACTGATACTGAAAAGCAACAGGAGGTATAATGGTTAATATAGGCAATATGATGAAGCAAGCTCAACAACTCCAAAAAAAAATGGCAGATGCACAAGAAAAACTTAATTCTATTGAAGTTGAAGGAGTCTCTGGAGGCGGTGTTGTAAAAGTTATTGCTACTGCAAAAGGAGAAATAAAAAGAATTAATCTCGATGAAAGTTTACTTAAACCTGAAGATAAAGAGATAACAGAAGATTTAATCGTTGCTGCTATTAACGATGCTAAACAAAAAGGTGAGGTAGCAGCGCAAGAAGAGATGAAGTCGGTTACAGGTGGATTACCACTACCTCCAGGAATGAAATTACCTTTTTAATAAAATGGAAGGATCTGCAATAGAAAAATTGATAACAGATATTTCTAAATTACCTGGTTTAGGAAGACGTTCAGCTCAACGGATCGCTCTTTATCTTTTAAAAAATAAGGATCGCTCTTTATTACCCTTATTGCAAACCTTAGAATCTTCTCATAAATTAATTATTGAATGTTCTAATTGTGGGAATGTTGATATGATTAACCCTTGTAATATTTGCTCAAATTCTAATAGAGATAAAAAATCAATTTGTATTATTGAAGATGTGTCAGATTTGTGGACTTTTGAGAGAATCGGTTTTTATAGAGGTCTATACCATGTTTTAGGAGGATCTTTATCAGCAATAAATGGTATTGGTACAGAAGAACTTACAATAACTAAACTTTTAAAAAGAATAGAAGAAAATGAAATTATAGAAGTAATATTAGCATTAAGTACAACAATGGAAGGACAAACCACAACACATGTAATTGCTGATAAATTAGAAACATTTAAGGATTTAACAGTAACACGATTAGCACAAGGAATACCAATAGGAGGTGAGGTGCATTATCTAGATGAGAATACACTAAACACCGCTTTCCAATCTAGAAAAAAAATTATCTAGTTGCACTTATGGAAATATTATTAGTTCCACATCCAATTTTACGTCAAAAAGCAAAAAAATTAAATTCTGTAACAGCTGAAGATATTAAAACTGCTAATCTTATGATGAAATCTATGATTAAAGCACCTGGAGTTGGATTGGCAGCAAATCAAGTTGGAATTTTAAAGCAAATTGTTACCATTAACTTCGAAGATAAGGAAAATAATAAAAAATCTAATTATATTTTGTTTAATCCTAAAATTATTAAATATTCTCAAGAAACCGTTGTAATGGAAGAGGGATGTTTATCTTTACCAGAACAATATGCAGATGTAGAACGACCAAAAGATATTGTGTTAGAATATATTGATGAAAATAATAAAACTATAAAGAAGCAAATAGATGGATATGAGGCAAGAATTTTACAGCATGAAATAGATCATTTATCAGGAAAATTATTTGTTGATTATTTATCTTCTTTAAAAAGAAACATGTTAATAAAAAAAGTAAAAAAAATACAAAATATAAAAAAATAAATGAATGATAAAAAAATAATTTTTATGGGCACACCTAATATAGCTGCTCAACATTTAAATACTTTGATTGAAAATAATTTAAATATAGTTGGTGTGTTTACACAGCCTCCAAGAAAAAAAAATAGAGGTATGTGTATTGAGGAGAGTGAAGTACATCAAATAGCAAAAAAAAATAGTTTAGAGCTTTATTGTCCCACTACAATTGATGATAAAGTTATAAAGCAAACTAAACATTTAGATCCAGACTTAATTATTGTTGTTGCCTATGGTATAATTTTACCTACACAATTATTAAATATTCCTAAATATGGATGTATTAATATTCATGTTTCTTTATTACCTAGATGGAGAGGGGCGGCTCCTATAGAGCATGCATTGTTGGCAGGTGATGAGAAAACAGGAATCAGCATAATTAACATTTCTCCAAAACTAGATGCAGGAGATATTCTCATGCAGGAGAGTTTTTTACTTGATAAAAACATGTACAGCGATGATTTAACTCTAAATCTTATAAATCTTGGTAAAAAAACAATGATGAACACCCTACCACTCTTGTATCAAAATAAACT
>CABXJB010000003.1 GCA_902512415.1 uncultured Alphaproteobacteria bacterium | reverse complement strand
ATAAAGGTAGCTCTTAAACCCACCTTTTCTGCAAGAGTTCTAACCATAAATTTAAAAAAAACATGACGGTCAGCCGTTTGTAGGCAGTCTGAAAAATCCCAATTCATTTCAAATTGTCCGTTAGCATCTTCATGATCGTTTTGGTATGGACCCCATCCTAGCATAATCATTGAATCACATATACCTCTAATCAAATCATACTGACGCATTAGCGCAGATTGATCATAACATGGTTTATCAGCAATATCTTTTTGATCAGCTATGGAATCTCCACTTGGAGAAATTAAAAAATATTCACATTCAACACCGCTTTTTAAATACATATTTTTTTTTGCTAATTTATTAATTTGATTGCGCAACATAACACGAGGAGATGCATCAACAGGTTTACCATCCATCCATAAATCTGCCGCTAACCAACCCACATCCATTTGCCAGGGTAGTTGTATGAAGCTATTCGGATCAGGTATTGCTGCCATATCTGGGTCAGATGGAGACATATCTAAATATGTAGAAAAACCGGCAAATCCCGCACCTTCTTTTTGCATTTCTTTTATAGATTGAGCAGGAACTAATTTAGATCTAAGTACTCCAAAAAAATCCACATAACTTATTAAAAAGTATTTTATTTTTTTCTTTTTTGCGATCTCCGCTAGATTTATAGCCATTTTATCTCCTTAAATATTTAAATAACAGATTATTAAACATCAAATAATAATTAATAAATACATTTTTTATAAAACATTTAATAACTATTCAATAATACTTTTTACTATAAATATCCAAATGAAAGCAATTATATTAAATCTTATAGCGTGGTCTACACTACCCATAATGGACGGTATGGCAAAATACTTAAGTACTGAGATGCATTTTTTAGAAGTAGTATGGGCGCGTTATTTTTTTATGGTTCTAATAAGTCTTCCAATCACGTTTTTATTTTTAAGAAAATATCTTACGTGGCCACATAATTTTTTACTCCAACTCTCTAGAAGTATTTTCTTATTCTTATCAACTATTTGTTTTTTTTATTCTATTTCTGTTATTTCTTTAGCAAAAGCCCTAACTTTGGCTTTTGTTGCTCCAATCTTTGTTACAATTTTATCCGCACTTTTATTAAAAGAAAAAGTTGGGATTCATCGATGGGGGGCAGTATTTGTAGGATTTATTGGAGCACTTATTATTATTCAACCTGGTATTATAAAAATTAACCTAGCATCAATCGCTAGTATTGGAGCAGGAATATCCTATGCATTTTATATAATTTCAACTAGAAAACTTACATCTTTTGATAATCCCTATCTGACATTAATATTTACTGGCGTCTTTGGTGCTATTATAACTAGTCTTATTGTTCCATATTATTGGACAACACCAAATATTAATCAATGGTTATTGATGATTTGTTTAGCGGCAGTAGGAGCCTTTGCTCATTTTTGTTTAATCTTATCATTAAACTATGCAGAAGCATCTAAACTTGCTCCTTTAGGTTACTTTGAAATAGTTAATAATGTTTTAATTGGTTATTATTTCTTTGGCGACTTTCCTAACAAATGGTTATGGTTAGGTTTATTTTTTATTGTATCAAGTGGTATTTATATTTCAATTAGAGAAGTAAGAAAATTAAATTAATAAAATAATGGATTTAACAGATAAACAAAAAGGAATTTTCTTATCTTTAATTGGTGTATTACTTATTACCCCAGATTCTTTGTTTATTCGTTTAATCAATATTCCTTCTTGGGAGTTACTTTTTTATAGAGGATTGATTCCGTTCTTTTTTTTATTAATTTTCTTACTCTTATATTATAAAAAAAACTTTCTTCACTCTTTACTGATAACCGGGCTGCCAGGTTTATTGTATGCTGTCTTAGTTGCATTAGGTAACACAACGTTTGTAATATCCATCCAAAATACTAATGTTGCAAATACACTAATAATGATTGCGTTAACTCCTTTTGCAACCGCCATTCTTAGCTCAATATTTATCAAAGAATATCCTAGTAAAAGAATGTGGGTAACAATTATTGCTTGTTTTGTGACTATATTATTTATTTTTTATGAGTCTTATCAAGGAGGGCGTCTTTTTGGAGATTTTTTTGGATTACTGACTGCGATATTTATTGGAGGTAGTGCTGTAGTGATACGTTTTAGTAAACTGGTTGATCTTCTTCCTGCACTTTTGATAGCAAAATTATTTACTCTAGTAATTCCTTTAGTTTTTTTAAATTCATTTAATGCATTACTTTTCATTAATTCAGATCAATTGTTTTTTATTTTTGTAATGGGTTTATTTTTAGTTATTCCATTGGCCTGTATGACTATTGCTCCGAGATATATACCAGCATATGAAGTTGAAATATTTTTTATTCTAGAGACCATCCTTGGTCCAATTTGGGTTTGGTTTGTTATTCATGAGCAACCATCAACAAAAACAATCATAGGAGGAATTGTTATAATTTTGATTATAATAACTCACACAGCTTATGAACTTCGTGAAAATAAAAAAATTAATTAACAATAAATAGTAAAATGCCTAAAATCAGGGAAAAAATATACCCATGATCCACTAAAAAGTAAATTTTAATGTTGAATCAGCTAATAAAAGTCTAGATATAAATCATTATTTATCGTTCATCTCATAATTTGAGTGAGACGGAAGTAGGTTAAAACCGAAGGAACGCAGTTATAGTTTTTTCTTTTAGCCTTTTTCATTTCCCTTAAACTTAATGAGTTAAGCGGTTGTTTTGAAATAAACTCGTAAGGAGGACAAAATGACGTTGGAAGAATTAAATGTTTTTGTCACCACACAAGCAAACGTGGGCATGGAAGCTTACTATTGGTGGTGTACAGGACTTATGATTATTATTCACGTTGGTTTCTTAATGTATGAAGTAGGCGCTACAAGAATGCAAAACGCTGTTTCTTCAGGTGTTAAAAATTTATTAGCATTTGCATTTATGATCCCAACATTTTGGCTATTTGGATGGTGGATCTACCTAGCTTTTCCAGGAGGATTTGTACCTATTGATTTAGAAGGATACGGAGTTCCATGGAATGTTTCAATGGGACCAATGCTAAGTGACCAGGCTACTGGTGTATTCTGGGCTGCATTTACATTGTTTGCATGTACAACAGCTTCGATTTTTTCAGGAGCTGTAATTGAAAGAATTAGAATTAGTGCATTCGTATTTCTAGCAGTTGTTTTAGGATCTGTAGTTTGGATTTTAGCAGCTTCTTGGGGATGGCATCCAGATGGATGGCTTGTAACTAGTTGGGGATTCCATGATGTAGCAGCTGCAGGGTGTGTTCATACTGTTGCAGGATTGTTTGCGTTTGGAGTACTCTTGAATCTAGGTCCAAGAATAGGAAAATATAATGATGATGGCTCTGCAAATGATCTTGAAGGTCATAGCTTAGTTCTATCTTTTGTTGGTTTATTAACTTTGATTGTAGGTTTCTTTGGATTCCTAGGAGCTTGTTTAATTTGGGCAGGATCAGATTATGGAGGTTGGGTAAATATTTATGGTGCACCAGCTACATTATCTTCTTTTGCATTCAATACTTTGATGGGTCTAGCTGGAGGCATGATCGGTGCTTTCTGGTGGAGTAAAGGAAATCCGTTTTGGATGATGTCAGGTGGACTAGCAGGTATATTTATATGTGCTGGTGGTCTTGATATTTGGTATCCTGGCTTTGCATTTATTCTTGGTACAATTGCAGGGTGTGTAATTATTCCTGCAAATAATTGGCTTCATAACACATTCAAAATTGATGACTGTGTAGGAGCGGTATCAATTCACGGTGTTTGTGGTATCTTAGGTATGTTGTGTGTAGGTCTTTTTGCTTCTGGCTTTCCAGCAGCAGGAGAAATTCCAGCTTCAAATCTAACGGGTCAAATAGTTGGCGCCATTGTAATGGCTTTAACTGGATTTGTACCTGGCTATGTTATTTCATATATTATGAAAATGGCTGGTTGGTTACGTGTCCCAGATCACGTTCAAAAAGCAGGTATTGATAAAGCTGAGCTTGGATTACAAGCTTATAACCAGTAACAGAGAGAAAGGAACATATTATGAATACATTTCCTGGAGAATCAGCAAGTTGGGAGGGTGTAGATGCTTATTTTACATGGGCAGGCTCATCTGGCATGCTTGTTCTATTCACTTTAGTTACAGCTTGCATATGCTTAGGTGTAATTATTGCTGCTGCAAGACATGAATCAGAGACAGCAGAAAACAACAAGTAAACTTATTTTATAAATTAAAAGGGCAGTATTTTTACTGCCCTTTTTTAATTATGCATGTAAGATAAATTATTTAATATGAATTATAAAATTATTGAAAACTTTTTAAGCAATATTTATCAATTAGGTTTTGAATACAAAATAATTGTAATAATTTTATGGGCTATCATAATGTTTTTATTACTTCGAAAATTAGCAAAAAAAGATAATGAATTTTATTTAAAAGATTTTTTTAAAAAAAAATAATAATCCAAATATAATTATTTTTTAGGAACAGTTACAATAGATATAATTATTAAAAAAATAAAACTTATTATTCCACAAAAAACTGATCCAAATAAAATAAAAGAAAGAGTGAGCATAATATTACTACTGTCTAGTTTATTGAAAAAAAACGGTGTTTGTAGAGTTTGGTCTATGAGACATAAAAAACACAAAACCATCAAACCAGTTATAAAACCTCTTTTATAAAATTTAATCCATTTTTCTTTGATTAATTTTATATTCATTTTTATATATTATACAAAATTGGATTTAAATTTAAATAATTATCCTAAAAGGTCATTAACTGCTTGATCTAGTGCAATTTCAAAACCTTTATCATTCCCTGGATTGGCAACACAATGCCCCCAGATGGAGTTGTAAGTTCTTAATTCAGAGTTTTTAATATGTTTGATTTCAAATTCATTATCTTCAGGCGGGAAATATAGATCGTGGCTACATGGCATAATTATAGTCTTAGCTTTAATACTTTTTAGCGCTTCTATAAAATTACCATTATATTTTTTTCCAACAGAAATATCTCCTTTTTGCCAGGTTAATAGTTTTGTTAAAAGATTATTTGCATCCCAATTGCTGACATGATCATTTTCCCAATCAACTAATAATTCTTCAACATTTTGGAAACCTAAAATTTTATATGCCTTTTCTCTAAAAAAAGACTGAGAAAAAGCCCAACCAGCGTAAACTCTTCCAAAAGCTTTTAAACCTCTAAGTGGAGGTGAAGAATAATTACCATTATTCCAAGCTGGATCAGCACAAAGGGCAGCTTTAACACCTTCTAAAAAAACAAAATTATGTTCTGAAGTTTTGGCTGAAGCACAAAAAGGTAAGATGGCATCAACCATATCTGGATATTGAGAAGCCCATTGATAGGATTGGCAACCTGCCATGGACCATCCAGTTACTAATGCAATTTTGTTAATATTTAAATGCTTCGTTAAAAGTTTGTGTTGGCAAGCAACATTATCAAACAAAGAAATTGAAGGAAATTGTGAACCTTTTTGTTTTTCATCTGCATTGCTTGGAGATGAAGATAAGCCATTTCCAAATAAATTTATAGATATTATAAAATGCTTATCAGGATTAATAGCTCTATTCGTACCAAAGAAACCTTCATTTCTATTATGAGTACCAGTATAAAAAGTAGGTAAAACTATTACATTACTTTTATCTGAATTTAATGAACCGTATGTTTTATAAGCTAGCTTAGCCGAAAGTAAAGTTTCACCTGATACAAGCTCTACATTACCAAGATTATAAATTTCATAATCATTAATATTCATTATAGTAAAATATAATCTATTTTATATTAATTAATATAACCTTAGATATTCTTTTACTTCCCAGTCGGTAACAGCCTGATGATATCTTTCCCATTCATCATTTTTATACTGAACATAGGAATTTAACATAACTTTACCCATTACTTTTTCTGCAAGTTTATCTTTTTGTAAAGCTGCAGTTGCTTGCAGTAAGTTTCGAGGAAGACGTCTAATACCAAGTTTTTTCATATCCTCATCTTTTAAAGTATACAGATCAAAGTCGGAAGGCTTACCAGGATCAGTTTTATTTTGAATGCCATCTACTGCGGCTGATATAGTCATGCCAAGTGCCAAATAAACATTCATTGTTAAATCAGCTGCACGGTTCTCTATACAATATCTATTTTGTGGTAATCTAAACTGAGCAGAACGATTATTATGTCCATATGTAATGTTAGTTGGTGCCCAAGTATGAACCCCTCCTTCAAAACCACCAACTGTTGGTACCAATCCATTATATGAATTTACTGTAGGGCAAGTGATAGCTGTTATGGCTTCTGAATGAGCAAGTAAACCACCAACCGCATGCATTGCATCTTGAGACCATTTATCACCGTCTTTAAAAACATTTGCATTTTTCTTAATATCGTTAAGTGAAAAATTTATATGTCCTCCTGATCGCCAATCCCCGATAGTAGGTTTTGGCATGAAAGTTACAAACATATCATGTTTTTTTGCTATTTCTTTTAAAAGTATTTTTAAAAATACTAATCTATCTGCCATTTGAAGCAAATCAGTATAATGAAAATCTAATTCAAATTGAGAATAAGCGCCCTCAGCAACAACATCATGTAAGTCCCATCCTAATTCACCCAATATATCAATCATTTCTTTTAAAAAATGCATTGAGTCTAAAGAATACTCTACATCATAGCCAAATGCTTGTCTTCTTGGTTGAATACCATGAGGAGGATCGTTATCTATTGCTTTGACTGGCTCACCTTTTTCATTGTATTTCATTACAATAAATTCAGGCTCAATACCTGCAAAACCTTGGTATCCTTGATCTTGTTTTTCTTGAATAATTTTTTTAAGAGCCTGTCTTGGACAAACATTATAGGGTGCATCTTCCCAAAATAAGTCTGCAAATATTATGGCTGTTGTTTTATCCCATGGACAAATATAAACAGAATTAAGATCAGGAAGCATAACTTGATCAGAATCAGCCGGAGTTAATTCTGGAACAAAAGAAATTGAATGAACAGCAAACTGAGGACCTTTCCCCATACATAAAGCTTCAAAATCACTCATTGGCACAGGTTTAGTTTTTGGAATACCGTGCATGTCAATCCAACTTGATAAAACATATTTTACACCAGCATCTTCTAGTCTTTTTTTAGTTGAAGCTATGTTAGGTTTATTTCTTTCTATTGCTTTTAATAAACTTTCATAATAAATTTTATTCATTTCTATTATCCTCCTTAAATTCTTTTATTCTATACCCATATCTTCAGGATCAATTCCTGGCACATGAGTAAGTCCAGCTTTTTTCTTCCAATCATGTGGATAGGCAGCATAGAAAATTACACATTTCTCATCGCATTCATACGCTATATGATTATCTCTTGGGACATACAGAACATCTCCTGGATTACAAACATATGATTCGCCATCACAAGTAAGTCTGAAAGAACCTTTCATGCAATATATAATTTCATCACATGTTAAATCCCATGGTACTGATATTTTGTTTAAAAAATTTAACCCTCCGCACATAGTGTCACTTACTTTTGAAGTTACAAACGGTTTAATATAAGTTTGACCAGGTTCTAAAGTGTGTAACCGATGCTCTATATCTTTAAATTTGTATAATTGAGGTTTATTACCCATAAAAATTTCCCTTTCTTTAAGAAGATTGTATTTTTTCGTTTAATTCAACTTTATAACCATCAGGATCTTCACAAAAAGCTATTACTCTTGTTCCATGCTTCATTGGTCCAGGTGGTCTTGTAATTTTTATTCCAGCAGATGATAAATTTTCACACGCTTTGTAAACATCAGGGGTTTCAATACAAATGTGACCCCAACCATTTCCCTTATCGTAAGGCTCTTTTTGATCCCAATTATGAGTCAGTTCCAAGGTAGGAAATTCTCCCTCAGGACCATAACCTATAAAAGTATTTGTGAATTTTCCATCAGAATAATCAGTTTTGCGTAGAACTTTCATACCTAATATTTCACAATAAAATTTTAATGACAGGTCAAGATTTTGAACCCTCAGCATTGTATGTGCCAACCTAAATCCATCAAATATTTTATCTTGTTCCATATAGGTTTCCTTTATTATCTTTTTGTTGATTTATTTATGTGTTTAACCACAATTTGCTGAAATGTTCGAACACTATTTTCCCAATATGGAGATAATAACCCACCTTCTTTTGATACAGGTGATGATCTACCTAATTGCAATCTCTCACATATTTCATGATCTTCTTTATGAACCTTCCACCAAAGATCTCGTATTTGGGAAACTTCTTTTTTTGTAAGATTATTACCATCTGTTGTATAAATAACTCTTTTTTGGTGCGTTATCCCGGGTGCAACAGGCATATTAAGATGTACCCCAACTTGCCCTGGATAATAGGTGCCAATAATAAAGTTGGGAAACAATGAAAGATATTTTGAGCTTACAGCTAAACTATTTGCTGAAGTATTTTCCTCTTTTAAATCAACACCGCTTCCATAACACATACCTTCAACAATAGTATAGTGATCCTTCAGAGGTTGACTTGTTGTTTTTCTGTGAACAAATTGCACATGGTATGGTTCAATATAATTTTCAATAAGAAATTTCCAATTTGTTTTAATTTCACCAAAATCTAATGTTGCAACAGGTTTAATTTTGTTAAGATCAATTTCTTTAAGTTGTTTAATTAACGAAGATGCATATTTATTAAATGGTAGGGCTTTTTTATTTAAATTAATAAAAATCCAATCATTCCAAATATGGATACGTACTGATCTAAGGCCATTTTTTTTAGTATCAAATCCTTTTGGTTTGTGATTATTTGTGCCTCCGAAGTGTGGAGAGGCAAGCAAGTTTCCATCAAGATCGTAGCACCATGCATGATACGGACAGTTAATTATTTTGCCAATATTTTTTCTTTGATCCACTAATTTTAAGCAACGGTGACTGCAGACATTATGAAAAGCCAATATCGCACCTTTGGAATTTTTTAAAAGCAGTATAGGTTGTTCTGCTACAGTAACCGGAAGAGCATCTCCTATATTTTTTAATTCATGAGTGAAGCCAACAAATACCCAACTATTTGAAAACACTGTATTACTTTCCTTATCCCAAAAATCTTTATTATTGTAGGCTATTGAAGGAAGTCCTTTATAAATTTGATTTGGCATAATGAATATTTATAAAAAAATTAGATTTTGATCTCTCTCAACTCTATCACAAGCTTAATAAAAATAAAATGAACTTGTTTAATATTAAATATTTAGTTTATATATAAATGATATATCAATAAATTATGACAAGTAACAGCTATGATAAGGGAAGGTTAAATTTACCATTTGTTGGTATTTGTACCTTCGGTAAATATCCTTATCAAGAAAGTTGGGATAGAATAAATGCTGATGTGGCAATTTTAGGAGCACCATTTGATTTTGGCAGTCAGTTTAGATCAGGTGCTCGAATGGGGCCTAGAGGTATAAGGGAAGCTTCAACTTTATTTTCTTTTGGTCATGCAGGAGCCTATGATCATGAAGACGATATTACCTATCTTCCATCAGAGACTACTAATATAGTTGATTTAGGAGATGCCGATATTATCCATACTGATACGGTAAAAAGTCATGAAAATATTAAATATGGTGTACAAAAAATATTACAGGCAAAAGCTATTCCAATAATATTAGGAGGCGATCATTCAGTTAATATACCTTGTATTGATGCATTCGAAAATGAAGATGAATTTCATCTTATACAAATAGATGCCCACTTAGATTTTGTAGATGAAAGACATGGAGTTCGTTATGGGCATGGCAATCCAATGCGCAGAGCTTCTGAAAAAAAATATGTAACAGGCATGACACAAATTGGTATTAGAAATGTTTCTTCAACTGCTAAAGATGGATACACGGATGCTAGAGCACGTGGTTCATCAATTTTTTCTGTTAGGCAATTTCGCAATCTAGGTTTAAAAAAAATATTAGAATCTGTTCCTAAAAATAAAAGATATTATATTTCGATAGATATAGATGCTTTTGATCCTTCTATTGCTCCAGGTACAGGTACTCCTAGTCATGGAGGTTTTTATTATTATGAAATTCTTGAATTGCTTGATGCGATAATTCAAAGAGGTGAAGTTATTGGAATGGACTTAGTTGAAGTTGCTCCTGATTATGATTTAACATTTTCTACTTCTACTCTTGCTGCTCAATTGTTAATGAACGCTATTGGAAGAATTTTACATTATAAGATAAAATGAAAACTCATACTCAAGTAGTAATAGTTGGAGGGGGGATACTTGGTGTTAGTCTCCTTTATCACCTCACTAAAGAAAATTGGACCGATATTGTTTTAATTGAAAAAGGTGAACTTACCTCAGGTTCTACATGGCATGCTGCTGGTCAATGCCCACATATGATTGGAAGCTATAATTTAGCTAAAGTACATTTACATTCGACAAATCTTTATAAACAATTAGAAAAAGAAACGGGTCAAGCTACGGGTTTTCATGATTGTGGTAGTTTAAGATTGGCTTATAAAAAGGAAGATATTGAATGGTTTCATTATATTAAAGGAATTTTAGATAATGTCGGGGCACCAGCAGAAATAATTTCGCCTGAAGAAATTAAAAAAATTCATCCATTTATAAAACTCGATGGAATTGTTGGAGCATTTTATACTTTAGAAGATGGACATACTGATCCTACGAGTACCACAAATGCTATGGCCAAAGGAGCCAGAAACGGTGGAGCTAAGATATACAGAAATAATAGAGTGACCGATATTAAGTTACTTCCATCAGGAGAATGGAAAGTATTTACTGAAAATGGAGATATTATTTGCGAACATGTTGTTAATGCAGCAGGAAGCTTTTGTCCAGAAGTTGGTGAAATGGTTGGTTTAAAAAATATACCAAGTATAAACATGATACATCATTATTTGGTAACGGATGAACATCCAGAAATTAAAAAATTAACAAAAGAATTACCAGTTACAAGAGATCCGGAATCTTCTGCTTACCTAAGACAAGAAGGTAAGGGGTTATTAATTGGTCCTTATGAAATTGATGCAAAAACTTGGGCTTTAGATGGAATGGATTGGAATTTTGATATGGAGTTATTAGAACCTGAACTCGATAGAATTGAAAAGCATTTAGAAATAGGAATGAACAGAATTCCAGAGTTTAAAGATGTTGGAATAAAAAAAATTATTTGTGGACCTATCACTCATACGCCAGATGACAATTTTTTAGCTGGTCCTGCACCTGGTTTAAAAAATTTTTGGATGGCGTGCGCAGCAAGTATAGGAATTGCTCAAGGAGGAGGGGTTGGAAAATATCTTGCACAATGGATAGTTCATGGAGATGCTGAAATTAACATGTTGGAATTTGAACCCAGAAGATACATGAGTTGGACAACAAAAGATTATGCTATTCAAAAATCAACCGATCAATACAAAAGAATGTATGTAACACCTATGCCTAATGAAAGTATCGAAATTGGAAGACCTAATAAAACTACTCCAATTTACAAGAAGTTAAAAGATATGGGTGCTATGTATTTAGACACTTATGGATGGGAAAAACCTACATGGTTTGCAAAACCTGGAATGAAAGAAGAATATAGTTTTAAAAGAACAAATGCCTTTCCTTATGTACAAAAAGAATGTGCAAATGTTCAACATAACGTAGGTATTTTAGATTTAAGCACCTTTGCAAAATATGAAATTAAAGGAAAGGACAGTGAAACATATCTAGATCGCTTATGTGCAAACTCAGTTCCAAAAAAAGAAGGTAATATTATTCTAGCTCACACGCTTAATAAAATAGGTAGAATTCAAAGTGAACTAACTATAACTAGATTAGCAAATAATAATTTTTATGTTCTATCAGCCACTGCATCAGAAATAAGGGATTTAGACTGGTTTAACCATAATCTAAATAAAGAAGAAAAAGTTGAAATAAAGAACGTAACCGAAGATTACGGAGTTCTTGTTTTAGTAGGACCAAAATCTAGAAATATTTTATCACAACTAACTTCTGAAAGATTAGATAACAAAAATTTTCCTTGGTTAAAAGGAAAAGAAATAGAGATTAATAAAGTTTCTGTACGAGCACTTCGAATTAATTATATGGGAGAATTGGGCTGGGAATTACACCATCCAATAAAACAGATGGAATCTTTATATGATGCAATTTATGAAGTAGGTAAAAATGAAAACATTTCCAATTTTGGAACCTATGCTGTTAACTCACTGAGGATGGAAAAAGCTTATCGTGGTTGGGGTACAGAATTGACTGGAGAAATTAGTTTGATAGAAGCAGGTATGGATCGTTTTTTTAATTTAAATAAAAAAAGTAATTTTATTGGTTCAGAGATTCTTAGAGAAAAACTGCAATCAGGAGTTGATATTAAAATAGTTTATCTTGAGATCGATGTTGAGGATGTAGATGCTAGAGGAAATGAGCCTGTGTACCATAATAATAAGATAGTTGGAGTAGTTACTTCAGGAGGATTTGGCTTTAGAGTCAATAAAAGTCTTGCTTTTGCATATGTAGATGCAGAAATAGTTAATAATGTAAAAGAATTCGAAATAAAAATTCAAGGAATAAAAAGGAAAGCGTTTGTTTTAGATCAGATAGCATATGATCCAATGAATGAAAGATTGCGTAGTTAGCACTTTAAAATTATCCAAAAGAAAAATTCATTTACAGTAAAATTTTCTAGACAGATCAATAAAAAATGATCATATATTTTTATAATTTTATAAGGAGTTAGTATGGCCAAACCAACAAATAGTCCTCCAAAGCCACATTTAGGATTTGGAACTAGAGTAAGAAAATCACCTTATTTTGAATCAACTTTAAAGTGGGGTTGCAAAGAATATACAACATACAATCATATGTATTTTCCAGTTTATTATAATACACCAGAAGATGATTACTGGAGTTTAGTAAATGATGTTACATTGTGGGATGTAGCAGTTGAAAGACAAGTCGAAATAACAGGTCCAGATGCTAGCAAATTTACACAACTTTTAACACCGAGAAACTTATCTGATTGTCAGATTAACCAATGCAAGTACGTATTAAATACCAACTATGATGGTGGAATTCTTAGTGATCCTATATTGTTAAGATTAGGAGAGAATCACTGGTGGTATTCAATTTCAGACAGTGACTTGTTATTGTGGGCAATGGGAGTAGCTGGAAATGGAAAATATGATATAAACTTATGCGAACCAGATGTTTCACCTTTGCAAGTTCAGGGACCAAAATCCAAAAATGTTATGGTTGATTTGTTTGGATCTTGGATAAATGATTTAGAATATTATTGGTGTAAAGAAACTGAAATAGATGAAATTCCAGTTGTAATATCAAGAACAGGTTGGAGTGGCGAGATTGGTTACGAGGTTTATTTACGTGATGAAAAACGTGGTGCAGATTTATATGAAAAAATAATGGCAGCTGGTGAACCTTATAAAATTGCACCAACTGGTCCTTCTCAAATAAGACGAGTAGAGGCAGGAATTTTTTCTTATTTTCAAGATATGCGTGTTACTGATAATCCCTATGAGATAGGAATGGATAGATTAGTTGATTTAGAAATGGAAGCTGATTTTTGTGGGAAAGAAGCATTAAAAAAAATTAAACAGGAAGGAATAAAAAGAAAATTGGTAGGAATTGAAATATTAGGTGAATCGATAACAGAAATTGTTCCTCCGACATACACACCAGGTTATTTTGTGCCTGATCATTGGCCAGTGAATAATGATAAAGGTGAAGAAATTGGATATGTTACATCAAAATGTTTTTCTCCAAGATTAAAGAAAAACATTGCTTATGCTTTTGTTCCTATTGAATACACAAATAAAGGATGTAAGTTTTTTATAAATTCTCCATATGGTGAATTAGAATCAGTTGTAGAAGATTTACCATTTTGGGATCCGAAGAAACAGATTCCAGTAGGAAAAGCTTAAAATTTCTAGGCGCTACTTTATTAGTAGCGCTTATCTTAAAATTGCAATTTTTGATTGTAAATTATATATTTGATTAATATTTAGAAATATAAATATTATTTGTTGTGAATAATCGTATCAGAGGCATTAATCTAAAAGAAGGTCCATTAAAGGGTTATTATTTGCATGCATTATGGTTAAGAGAACGTGTTACAGACGAAATAAATTTAGATACAAATAATTTACAACGCCTTTATGATCCGTCCTTAATAGATATAGATATTTTTATATTAGATTATAAAATTAATAATCAATTATTGTATGTTAGGTTTAGTGATAAAACTGAATCTAATTATAATATTTATAATTTACATAAAGAAATTATTGGAAAAGACTTTATTCCTAAAAAGATCTTTTGGTCGGCAAGTATTGATTTAAAAATGTTGCAATTTGATTCGTCTTTTTTAAACAATGATGAAAAATTATTAATTAACTTGCTTGAAAAATTTTACGAATATGGATTTGTAATAATTAATAATATTGAGGCTAAAGAAAAAGAGATCATTAAGTTTGCAGAAAGAATTGGTCCTATAATTGAAACAAATTATGGAAGAATTTTTGATGTAATTTCAAAAAAAAAAGCAAATAATCTCGCATATACTTCTTTAGGATTATCTGTTCATACAGATAATCCTTATCGAAAACCAGTCCCAGGTATTCAAATTTTGCATTGTATTACTAATGAGGCTAAAGGAGGTGATACTGCATTAGTCGATGGATATAGTGTCTGTGAATATTTAAGAAAAAATAATAAATGTTACTTTGACACTCTAACATCTACAGAAGTTTTATTTAAGTTTATTGATAAAGATATAATTCTTGAAAATAAAGGCAAGATTATTGAACTCGATTCAAATGGAGACTTTAAACAAATAAGATTGAATGGAAGATCTGATTATGTACCTTTACTAGATAAAGATAGACTTACTAAATATTATAAAGCAAGAAAATTTTTTTTTAAGTTATGTAACTCTTCAGATTTTCAAATTAAATTTAGATTAAAGAAAAGTACATTGATGATGTTTGATAATCATCGGTTACTTCATGGAAGAACAAAATTTTTTCCAAATACTGGATTAAGACATCTTCAAGGATGTTATCTTGGGCACGATGCTGCTGAAGGAAAATTAAGACTTTTAAAATCACTAAGCAATTAATTAAGTGATCAAATAAAAATTATTATTTTATAATAGGCATTTGACGTGGAGCACGTTTTGTCAAAAGTCTTGAACCATCTTTTGTGATAGCAATATTTTCTTCGTGTACAATCATTTTACCAGGCGCATATTCCATGCCTGGTTCAATAGTGAGAACCATATTCTCAACAATACGAGTATTATCCCCTGGACGGTGAGAAGGGGGTTCAGTTAATTGAAGTCCAAGTCCGTGTCCTAGGCGACCAACGTTATTTCCAATTGTTCCAGCCTCTTGAATTATAGTATTCATAGCTACCCATACTTCATCTGTTGTAGCTCCAGGTATCGCTGCTTTAATACCAGCCTCAGTAGCAAGCCATAATGTTTCGTGTATTCTTTCAACTTCACTTGATATTTCTCCAAAAGCATAGTTTCTATCAAAGTCACAAAAATATCCATCATAGGTTGAACCAGTATCGATGCAAAGAATATCCCCATTATTAAGCACTTTATCAGTTGGTCCACATACAATTTGAGAAACTCCGCCTTCTCCAGAAATACCCGGCATGAAAGGAACACTATCTGCTCCTTTTTGAAGCATATCTATTTTTAATTTTCTTACGACATCTCTCTCAGTATCTCCAATTGCTAATTTTGAAGGAAGTTGATTGTAAGCATCGCTAGCAATTGAGCATATATATTTTATATGCTCTATTTCAGCATTTGTTTTTACCATGCGTATATCCCAAAGAGCATCAGAACCATCAATAATATTTAAATTGATAGTTTTTCTTAATTTCTCAAGATCCTTTACCGGCATTCTAATAGTCATTTCCTTTCCAAATTCAGCACCGACATTTCCATGGGTTTTTTTTAAATTTTCTAAACTAGCCTTCAAAAGTGAAACACCTTCATCTTCAGGTCTAGGTGATGGCCAGGTAAGTATTTCATCAAGCCATGTTTTATTAAATTCCGATTCTCCTATTTCAGGCACGATGGCGATAGGTTTACTTGTTGCTGGTATTACTACAAACCAAGGTCTAGTTGGACTTTCCCAAAATTGAGAGTCATATCCAGTAAAATATCTAATATTCTGTGGAGTAGTTACTAAAAGACTATCAAGTTGATAAACTTGCATAATTTTTTGAGCATTAGCCAAACGAGTTTCAAATTCTTTTGTCGAAAATCCTCTTATAGGAGCTTTATTATTTTGCATAATTGTTATCTAATATTAAATGGATCACTTAGAGGTTTGGTTGAAGTACTTATCCATGTTGTTTTTGTATTAGAATAATCCTTCATAACCTCTAAACCTGACTCTCTTCCATAACCACTATTTTTAAATCCACCAAAAGGAGCGACAGGAGAAATTAATCTATATGTATTAACAAATACAATTCCTGCTTGAACAGCTTTAGAAACTCTCATTGCTATACCATTATTTTCTGTAAAGATACCAGCCGCTAATCCATAACTATTATCATTCATTAAATTAATTGCATGCTCTTCATCTTTAAACTTCATTACAGATAAGACCGGACCAAATAATTCATTTTCAGCAGTAGGTAATTTGTGATTATCGCATTCAATAATTGTAGGTTCAAAATAGTATCCGTTTGTAAATTCAGTAACTTTATTGCCTCCAGTAATTATTCGACCTCCTTGCTCTATTGTTTGTTTAATTTTTTCTTCAATATTTTGTAATTGATTTAATGTAGCAAGAGGTCCTAATTGCGTAGTAGTGGATAAAGGATCACCTATTTTAATATTCTCAGCTCTATTTTTTAACTCCTCTAAATATTCTTGATATATATCTTCCTGCAAATAAAGCCTTGAACCAGCAATACAACTTTGTCCACTTGCTCCAAATATACTTGCCATAATTCCATTTATAGCATTATCTTTTCTAGCATCATTAAATACCACTACTGGACTTTTACCTCCGAGCTCAAGAGATAATTGAGACAAATTTTCTGCAGAATTTCTTACTATATGTTTTGCTGTGTTAACTCCTCCAGTAAATGCAATTTTATTAATTTTGCGATGTGAAGTCAAAACCTTGCTACAAGTATCTGCAAATCCAGTTATTATATTTACAACACCTTTAGGCAAACCTGCTTTGTCAATTATTTTCGCAAATTCTAATAACGGTGTTGGTGCAATTTCTGATGCTTTAATAATTATTGTATTACCCATAGCTAAGGCTGGTGCAAGCTTAACTGCCGTAAGAAACATTTGTGAATTCCAAGGTATTATTGCCGCAACTACTCCCACTGGCACTCTGTTGGTAAAAACAAGCATATCTTCTTTATCTATAGGAAGTGTTGACCCTTCAATTTTATCAACTAATCCAGCATAATAATAATAATACTCTGCTATATAGTTTGCTTGAAATTTTGTTTCTTTATATAATTTTCCTGTATCTTTTGTTTCAATTGTTCCAAGTAATTCAGCTTTGTCTTTAAGTTGATCGCCTATAGCTCTTAAATACTGAGCTCTTTTATAAGGTAGAATTTTTGACCATTCTCCATGAAAAGCCTTGTATGCTGCATCTACAGCTAAATTTACTTCAAATTCTTCTGCTAAAGAAATTTCTGCAATCTCCTTTTCAGTAGAGGGATCAATAGTTGTAAAAGAATTTCCAGATTTTGATTCAACAAATTCTCCATTAATATAATTTTTAAATTTTTGCATTAAACCTCAAATATATTTTTGCTATCATAAAACTTATTAATATTTTTTTTCCAATCTTCGTATTTATTTTTATGAATGAGTGAAACAGTAAATCCACCAAATCCTCCACCTGTTAGTCTTGCGCCCTCTGCACCTGATAAAATTGATCTTTCAATTATTTTATCAACATCTTTTGTTGATGCTTCAAAATCTTTTGCATATGATTTATGACTTTCATTCATTAACTTTCCAAATAATTTTATATCTTCATTTATAATAGATTGCTTAGCTTCAAGGACTCTAGCATTTTCTGTAATTACATGTCTTGCTCTTTTTAATATTAATTCATCATTTATTTTATTTTCATCAAATTGATCAGGTTTAATTGAACCTAAGTAATCTGCCTTTAAATATTCCTCAGCTTTCTTGAGTTGGTTATATCTTTCGTTGTATGCACTATCTCTAAGATTTCTTTGAACAGCAGAGTCGACTAAACAAAAAACCCAATCATTTGGTAGGTCTATCAATTCAAATTTTAAACTTAAACAATCTAAGAAAAAAGCTTTTCTATGAATACCAATTGATGAAACCATTTGATCCATTATTCCTCCAGAGACACCAATATAGTTACGCTCAACCTTTTGAGCTAATATTGCAATGTGCTTCTCAGGATAGTCAGTTTTAAAATAATCATTTAGTGTTTTTAGGATAGCAACACAAAGAGCAGATGATGATGAAATACCTCTACCCATTGGAATAGTTGAAGATATAAAAATATTTAAATAAGTGTTAGGAATATGTTTATTTTCTTCATAAAAAACAAATAGGCAGCCTTTAACATAATCTATCCAATCGTTATTTTTTGATTTAAGAAAATCAGTAAAGTTTTTGTGTTCATCAAAATTTTCAGAATAGACTTGATATTCTTCCATATTGTTTTTGGAAATTTGAATAGTTGTTTTAAAGTTTAGTAAAGATGGCATAACATAGCCACCAGTATAATCAGTGTGTTCACCTATTAAATTTACTCTTGCATGAGCATTGTTAGTAAATAAATAATCATCTTGAAATAAATCTTTAAAACTCATGATAAACTAAATATATAAATTATTGATAATGGAAATACACTTAATTTTTACTAAAAATAATAAATTAAAATTATCTATTTCGAATAATGCACATCAGCACGGTAATTTTAAAATTTGTTTTTCTCTTGTTTATTCAATTCAAGATGTTGATGGTGGGAAAATTTCCAAAAAAGTTGGTAGATATTATGAAATTTTTTCTGAACAAGATGAAATAATTTTTACATTACAGAAACCAAGAATAGGCTCTTATAATCTTTCTTGCGGACCTGAAGGGTTATTTATTATTGGAAAAAATGATGAAAAATTAGAATGTAAAATAAATGTTCTCAAATTTGAGGACCCAATACCTGAGATCATTTATTCTAATGATCAGGAGAATAAATTTGATCCAGTTATTCCTGTTCCGTTTATATCAAATTTAAAAAAAGAAACTATTCAAATTACAAATTCAGAATTTAAAATATCATCAAGTGAAAAAAATTTTTTTAAAAATTTTAATAATTTTGTAAAAGTATCTGATATAAAATTTAACACATCAATAGGTCATCCAATTGTTTTTATTAAAAAAAATTTAGAAACTGATGAATACAAAATTGTGATTGATAAAAAAATAATTACAATTCATTATTCTGATTATGGTGGAAAATTTTATTCAATTATCACGTTGATACAACTTATAAATTTTTATAAATCAAAATTACCATTAGGATCAATAGAAGATAAACCTAGTTTAGGCTGGAGAGGAATGCATTTAGATTGTGCAAGGCAGTTTTATTCCATCGATGAAATAAAAAGACTAATGGATTATATGTGTTTTTTTAAATTAAATCGTTTTCATTGGCATTTAACTGACAACGAAGCATGGAGAGTTGAATTAGCAAGTTATCCAAAATTAACTAAGATCGGTTCTTTCAGGGGCTATAATGAAAATATACCACCCTTCTATGGTACTGGATATAATAAGACTGGTGGTTATTACTCACGAAGTCAAATTAAAGCATTAACTGATTACGCAAAACAACGTAATATTCAAATTATGCCAGAGATTGATTTACCAGCTCACTCCTGGACATTGTTGCAAGTGATGCCTGAGTTAAGAGATTCATCATCTAATATTATTTCAGAGGATGTGGGTAATTATCCGAATAATACGATTAATCCTGCGATTGATGAGACGCATGTTTTTTTAAAAAATATTTTAGAAGAATTAAGTGAAATTTTTTCATTTAACATCATTCATGTTGGAGTTGATGAAAGACCCAAAGAGTCTTGGGAAGGTTCACCCAAAGTCATTGAATACATGAAAAAAAATAACATCACTTCTTTTGATGAACTACAAGATGACTATATGAATATTATTATTAATATTTTAAAAAATTCAAATAAATTAACAGCAGCTTGGAATGAGGCCGCACTACCTCCACATAATGAAATAGGATCTGCTGGCAGTGCAGGTAAAATCGATAAATCATGTATTATTTTTGCATGGGAGCATCCAGATGTTGGATTGATGTCTGCCAAAAAAGGATTTAAAACTGTCCTTTGTCCCGGTCATAAAACATATTTTGATATGGCTTATAATAATTCTACATATGAAAGGGGAATTTGTTGGGCAGCTACAATAGAAGTAAGAGAAGTGTTTGAATGGAAACCTATTCAGGATTATGAAACTAATGATCTGGTTAATATCTTAGGTATCCAAGGTCAGCTTTGGTCAGAAACAATTACAAATAAAGATTATTTTGACCAAATGATTAATCCACGTCTTGCTGCTCTTGCTGAAATAGCTTGGTGTTCAAAAGCAAAAAGATCATGGAGTCAATTTAGATCATCATTGATAAATAATTTAGAATTTTTGACAAAATTAGGCTGGAAGTTTCATAATTTTTAGTATTATAATTAATGTAGTAGGGGGGATAAAATGAAAATTGGGGCAGTAGGGTTTGGAAACAGAATAGCGCATATATACCACGAATTATCTCAAATAAATAAAGATTCAAAATTGATTGCCTATGTAGATCCTAAGCCTATAGGTAAGCATTACGCAGAAAAGCATAATTTTTTTCCATCTAAGGAATATTCTAACTTAAATGATATGCTATCTAATGAAAAATTAGATCTTTTGATGATTGGCTCTCCAAATCATTTGCATCTAGAACATATTACTATTGGGCTAAATGCTGGAATTAAAATTTTTGCAGAAAAACCAATAGTTGTTGATGAAAAACAATCTTTTGAGTTAGCAAAACTATTGAGTGAATTTGGGCAAGAACAAGTTTTGGTCGGACTTGTTCTTAGATATTCTCAACATGCAAGATCAGTTAGGGATTTAATAGATAAAAATGTTTTAGGTAATGTTGTGTCTATTGAAGCTTCAGAGCACATTATGCCTTGGCACGGAGGATTCTTTATGCGAAATTGGCGTCGAAAAGAAAAATTCTCAGGCGGCTTTATGTTAGAGAAATGTTGTCATGATTTAGATTTTTATAATATGATAGCTGGTTGCAGACCAAAAAGGGTTGCGAGTTTTGGTGGAAGAAATTCATTTATTCCTCAAAATACGCCAAATGAAAATTTAGATGAGTACTCAAAATATAATTTATTTGGATGGGAATCTAAAGAGAATGTATTCGATAGTGATGCTGATATTGTTGATCATCAAGTAGCAATAATTGAATATGAAAACGGAGCTACTTTGGCTTTTCATACAAACATGCGAGTTCCAGATGAATTTAGACGTTTTGCTGTTATAGGTACTAACGGCATGGTCGAAGGAGATTTTGTAAGAGGATTTCTTAAAGCTCACGATCAACAAAATAATATAGTATTAGATGAAGATTATGGTGCAGCTTTTGGAGCTTCAAAAGGGCACTATGGAGCTGATAATCTTATGCTGCAAGATATAAATCATCACTTAACTAATTCTGAAAAGATGAATCTACCTGTTGGTGTAAAAGACTGTATTGAGGCTGGTATAGTGGCTATGAAAATAGATGAATCAAGAAAAACTGGGAAAATAATAGATTTAACAAATAGTTGGAATAGGTTAGATGAAGAAATTAAAAATTAAAAATGAATAAAAAATTAAAATCTTTTAACTCACCAACATTTTTAGCTTATGCGCTAATAGCTCCAGCTGCAATTTATATTTTATTAATTGTTGCATGGCCAGTTCTTGAAACAATAAGATTATCTTTCACAAATTCTAGTTTAGCTGGAGAGGATTATGTTGGTTTTGAAAATTATGAAAAAATGCTCTCTAGTAAAAAATTTAATAAAATTGTTACCAGAACTTTCGTTTGGATGTTTTTTTCAGTAAGTTTGAAATTATTTATTGGTTTAATTGGTGCAATTTTATTGAACGCTAATTTAAGAGGTCGATCTATGTTTAGAGTTTTAATAATGCCTCCATGGGTGGTCCCAATTGCTATAGGTATGCTTGGATGGCTTTGGCTTTATAATGGTTATTTTGGTATTATTGCTGGTGTTGGAATGCATACAGGAATTTTGGATGGCCCCTTTGGGTTTCTTGCATATAAACAAAGTGCATTTATTTCTACAATTGTAGCTGATGTATGGGTCGGAACCCCAATGGTAACAGTTTTTTTCTTAGCAGCAATGCAGGGAGTTCCTAAAGATTTATATGAGGCCGCTTATTGTGATGGAGCTTCTAGATGGGACAGATTTTTTAAAATTACACTTCCTCAAATTACACCTGTTATTATTACTATGTCTATATTATCAGCAATTTGGACTTTCAACTCTTTTGAAATAATTTGGATATTGACTGAAGGAGGTCCAAGAGGTGCAACAACCACTTTAATTATTGATACATATAAGCAGGCCTTAGGTAATTATAAGTTTGGAAGAGGTGCAGCTAGAGCAGTTGTTGTAATGATTTTATTAACTTTATTCGCAGGTTTTTACTTAGCTCTTCTAGCTAGGATTAATAAGAAGATTTCACATGGATAAATATAAACTTTATGAAAAAATAATTTTATATTTTTCAATTACAATTTTTTTAATATTTATATTACTTCCTTTCGTTGAAATGTTTTATGCATCTCTTCGACCATTAGATCATTTATTTAGATCACCATATCAATTTTACTCAGATGATTTATCTTTTTGGGCTTACAGAGAAATGTGGAATACAGTACCTATGTTAGGCCGTTATATTTTTAATAGTTTTTTCTTAGCAACCTCTGTAGCAATTTTAACTTTACTTTTTGTAATTCCTGCTGCTTATTCATACGCAAGATTTAATTTTCCTTTTAAAAATTCTTCTTTGTATATTTTATTAGCAATTAATATGTTCTCTGGGGCTGTTTTATTAATACCTTTATACAAAGTACTTAGAACATTTGGGCTTTTGAACAGTTACCAAGCGATGATTGTTCCGGGTGTAGCGTTTTTAATTCCAACATCAATTTGGTTATTAAAATCTTATTTTGAAAAAATACCTGTAGATCTTGAAGAAGCAGCATTTGTTGATGGAGCTTCACGTGTTCAAATTCTCCGTCACATCATAGCACCTCTGAGCACGCCTGGATTAGTTGTTGTGGGTATTTATGCATTTATAGGCGCTTATGCTCAACAATTCTTATTTGCAATTACCTTTAATCAAAAGAAAGAATATATGCCAATACCTTCAGGATTGTATGAATTTATTGGATACCAAAGTGTTAAATGGAATGAAATGATGGCAGCCTCACTAGTTGGAATAGCACCCGTGTTGATTTTATTTATATTTTTACAAAAATACATTGTAGAAGGATTAACTGCTGGAGCAGTTAAAAACTAGATTGAATAAATATAAACTTTATGAAAAAATAATTTTATATTTTTCAATTACAATTTTTTTAATATTTATATTACTTCCTTTCGTTGAAATGTTTTATGCATCTCTTCGACCATTAGATCATTTATTTAGATCACCATATCAATTTTACTCAGATGATTTATCTTTTTGGGCTTACAGAGAAATGTGGAATACAGTACCTATGTTAGGCCGTTATATTTTTAATAGTTTTTTCTTAGCAACCTCTGTAGCAATTTTAACTTTACTTTTTGTAATTCCTGCTGCTTATTCATACGCAAGATTTAATTTTCCTTTTAAAAATTCTTCTTTGTATATTTTATTAGCAATTAATATGTTCTCTGGGGCTGTTTTATTAATACCTTTATACAAAGTACTTAGAACATTTGGGCTTTTGAACAGTTACCAAGCGATGATTGTTCCGGGTGTAGCGTTTTTAATTCCAACATCAATTTGGTTATTAAAATCTTATTTTGAAAAAATACCTGTAGATCTTGAAGAAGCAGCATTTGTTGATGGAGCTTCACGTGTTCAAATTCTCCGTCACATCATAGCACCTCTGAGCACGCCTGGATTAGTTGTTGTGGGTATTTATGCATTTATAGGCGCTTATGCTCAACAATTCTTATTTGCAATTACCTTTAATCAAAAGAAAGAATATATGCCAATACCTTCAGGATTGTATGAATTTATTGGTTATACTACGGTGAAATGGAATGAAATGATGGCTGCATCTCTTGTAGGAATAGCCCCTGTTTTAATTGTCTTTTTATTTCTTCAAAAATATATTGTGGAAGGATTAACCTCAGGAGCGGTAAAAAACTAGCCTTAAACAGTAAAACAACCTTGATCCATATTACCACTTAATGTTATGTGTCTTATAAATAATGGAGGAAATATGAATTTAAAAAAACTATCTTCATTTCTTATAATTTCAATATTTTCACTTACTGGTTTTAAAACTTTTGCAGCTGATGTGCATGGGGTTTTTTGTGGTAGTGATCTTAGACCTAATTACGTAGAAATAGCTGATGAGTATATGAAAAATAATCCTGGTGTTAATGTAACATTAGAGGCTGTTCCTTGGGGTACTTGTCAGGATAAAGTAATAAATCTTGCAATTGCAGGAGATCCAGTTGCATTTTCTTATGTAGGTTCAAGAACTTTAAAAGGTCTTGCAGAGAATGGACATATTTTAGAAACAAATATCCCTGCTTCTCAACAAGCAATGTATCAACCAGGTATTTTGAATACAGTTACGCATATGGGCAAAACTTGGGGTTTCCCTCACGCGTTTTCAACTAAAGCTCTTTTCATGAATTGTGGTTTACTAGAGCAAGCAGGTGTTGCTTGTGAAGGCCCTCAAACATGGGATGAATTATATTCAATGGCAGAAGCTGTGACAAATAATGTTGCTGGAGTTGCCGGCATTGGTTTGGCAGGTAAAGATTTTGATAATACAATGCACCAATTCTTAAACTATCTTTATAGTAATGGAGGGCAAGTTATTGATCCTTTAACTAATGAGATAACTCTTGATTCATCTAATACAGTTCAAGCTCTAGAATTTTATGGAAAACTTGCTAACGTAGCTCAAGAAGGTCCGTTAGCTTGGGAGAGATCTCAACTTACTGAACTATTTAATGATGAAAAAATTGCTATGTATATTAATGGCCCTTGGGGAAGAGGTCAGCATAAGGAAGGATTAAATGTAAGTACAGTTAGAATTCCTGCTGGACCACAAGGTAGTCAAGGCACTCTATTAATCACAGATAGTATTGCAGTTTTCAATAACACTGGTGTTGAAGAGCATGCAATGGCGTTAGCAAGCATCATTTCGTCTGGTGATTCTCAATACAGCTTAGATACTGATTGGGGTTTGACTCCAATAATGCAGTATCCACAAATTGGAGCAGTTGCACCATACAATGAAGATTATTGGATGATGTTTATTGATGCAATTGGTGATGGTGGACCTGAGCCACTATTTGTTGATTATAAAGCATTCCAAACTGTAATGAACTCAATGATTCAAGGAGCAATTCTTGGAGAGGGTGATGCAGTAGATTTAGTTGCAGAAGCAGCTGAAGAATTGGAAGAATACAAATAAACTATTTATTTTTTCTGGGGCATTTATGCCCCAGAATTATTTTAAAAAAATATTCTTATTTTTAAATTTATTTTCTATTATTTTATTATGTAAATTACTTCTTGGAAGATTTGAGCTTTTATAGAAAGGTAAAGGTGTTTCATTCTTTAAAAATTTATACATTTCAGCCCATAAAGAATTAAGAATAAAAATTCCTGCAATTGTAGAAGATGATGAAATTCCAATATTTTTTTCTTCAAATATAGTATCTCCAATTGGACTGTAGTTATTGATATGAATATCACAAAAGTGACTTAAGTTTTTAAAAGTTTTTTTTGAGAGTGAATTTGCGTATTTTATTGATAAAACAACAATAACAAATAACCCTTTTTGCTTAGCTATTTTGCTTATTTCAATTGGTAGTTGATTAACCCCACTGTTAGAAAAGATTATAATTGAGTCACATTTTAAAGGTTTAAATTTTTCAAAGATTTTTTTTGCTAAAGATTTATCTCTTTCATTAGCTGAGGCTCTAGTAATTCCTTTACTAAAATCAATATTTTTATCAAGTATAGGTGTAACTCCTGCAAAAGCACCTGCTCTATGCAAGCTTTCTTCAGCAATACAATGATTATGACCTGTGCCAAAAATATATAGATGACTTCCTTCTAGGTACTTTTTAGATAATATTTTAGCAACTTTTTTAATTTTACCTTTTTCTTTATTTGATATTTTATTTATTATTTCATTAATTTTTATTGATAATTTTTCTATCGAGATATTCATATATAGATTATAAATACATTTAATTTAGTTAAAATAAAAATAAATAATACGGATAATGTTTTGAATTCAATAAAAGGTAAAATTATAAATTATAATGAAAGCTTTTATGGCGAAATTTTTTTTAATAATAAAATAGAAAAAATTCATAAAGAAGAAAAAGTTGATGATAATCTTATTATCTTACCTGGTTATATAGACCTCCATTGTCATGGAGGAGCAGGCTTTGATACGATGCATGGTTACGACTCAATAAAAAAAATGAGTCATTTTCATTTATTAAATGGTACTACAACATTATTACCAACGACGTGGACAAGTAAGTTTGATCATATTAAAAAAGCTCTTCATGATGTTAATAAACTTGTAGCAGATACAACAAATAATATTGAGGGGATTCATCTTGAAGGTCCTTTTATTAATCCAAATAAATTAGGTGCTCAACCAGCATTAACCCATCTTCCTTCAAGTGAATTTATAGAAAATATTCTCGAGATAGCTAATATTAAAGTTATTACTCTCGCACCTGAAATAGAAGGAATGAATGAATTTATTAAATTTCTAATAAGTAAAAAAATACAAGTGCAATTTGGTCATACTTTGGCTGACTTTAAAACTTCAAATGAATATTTGAGTAAATATCCAATTGGCTTTACGCACTTATATAATGCTATGTCCGGACACACTAGTAGAGAGTCTGGAGTTTTATCATCTGCTTTATTAAATGGTAAATATGCTGAAATTATATGTGACAATAATCATGTAAGTGAAGAAGGAATTAAAATTGCTCACAAGTGTATTCCTGGACTATATGCTATTTCAGATGCCATATCTGCTACAGGCTTAGATGATGGTATGTATAATTTTGCAGGAGTTACTGTAGAAAAGAAAAACAATAAAGTTTATTTAAAAAACTCAAACACACTTGCAGGTAGCTCAATAACCATGCATGAAACATTTAAAAATTTAGTTGATATGAACTTTTCTCTTGAAGAAGCTGTTAGAATGACAAGTTACAATGCATCAAAATATTTAAAATTAGAAAATGTAGGTGTTTTAGAAAAAAATAATTTATCAAACTTTATTGTTATGGATAAAAATTTAAATTTACTTAAAATTTTTTTAAATGGGGAATTGGTAAGTGAGTAACTCTCTAGTTTTACAAGAGGCACTAAGTATACCATTGGTTATAGATAAGTTTTCTCAAATCGATAATAATCAATATCAAGAAATAGCAAATTTAATTAGTCAAAAAAAAATAAAATATATAGTTACTGTTGCAAGAGGAACTTCTGATTGTGCAGCGTTATATAGTTCTTATATTTTTGCAAAATATTTAGGACTACCATCATATAGTATGCCGCCATCAATTATCACTTTAGAAAAATCTAAATTTGATTTTTCTGAAGCTTTAGTAATAGTTATTAGTCAATCGGGTAAAAGTTCTGATTTAATTGAATGTGAAAAAAAATCTCAAGAAATGGGAGCTATTACAGTGCTAATATCTAATAATGAAAATAGTCCCATTGTTAATTCTGCTAATTATTTCTTTAATATGTTTGCAGGTATAGAAAAAAGTGTAGCTGCCACTAAATCATTTGTGCAAACTTTATTGATCTTAAAAAAGCTAGTATTTATATGTGAGGGAAGAAAACAAATTAATGATAGTATAAAGCTCTTAAGTGAAACACTTTTGGAGGATGAAAATAATCAATGGAATGTAGATCTAGTAAATAAAAGTATTAATTCAGGTTTTATTCTAGGAAGAGGTGTTGGTTTTGCACTCTCTAATGAGATTTCTCTTAAATTTAAGGAATTATGTCAAGAAATGATAGAGCCTTTTAGTAGTGCAGAAGTTATGCATGGTCCCAAAAGTTTAATTCAAGACACCTTTAAGCTTTTTACTTTAAGTATGAATGACACAAGCGGTCAAACAGTAATAAAAGATAGTAATGAAATTTCAAAGTATACAAAACTTTTTTATAATATTACTTCAACAATGAAGGGAAGTGAAAATTTCTACTTTCCAGCAAATAAAATTATGGAATTTGATTCTATAGTCATAATGACAAAATTTTATCCGTGGATTGTTCGATATGCTCAAAAAAAAGGCCTTGATCCTGATAAACCTCGTTATTTAACTAAGGTAACTGAAACTTTCTAATATCTTGGAAAATTTTGACATCGCGATTGTAGGTGCTGGTTCAGCGGGGTGTATTATAGCTAATCAAATAATCAAAAACACAAATTATAAAGTATTGTTGATAGAAGCGGGTTCCAGCGATAATAATCCAGTTATTCAAGTACCTCTTGGCTATGGAATGACTTTCTATAATAAAAAAATGAATTGGAATTTTTATTCTGAAACTCAAGAAAACCTGCATAATCGTGAAGTTTATTATCCACGAGGTAAAGTATTAGGTGGATCAGGTTCAATTAATGCAATGATTTATGCAAGAGGTTTAAAATCTGATTTTGAAAATTGGAATTTAAGTGAAAACTGGTCATGGGATAATATTAAAAAATCTTATGACCAAATAGAATTTAAAGTTAATGAAAATACAAAAACATTACCCTCTAATAAAATTCCCGTAAATGATATTAGTAAACAACACCATTCAATTTTAAAGAATTTTTTTGATGCTTCTAAGGATTTTGATTTTACATTTAATAAACAACTTAAAAGCTCAACTGAAAATCAGGTAGGAAACTACAATGTTAATATATTTAAAGGTTTTAGAACTTCATCATCTAAAGTTTTTTTAAAACCTATAAAGAATCATTATAATTTAACCATTCTTACTAAAACGGAAGTGTTAAAATTAAATTACGAAAATAAAAAAATAGTAGGCTTAAATATTAAGCATAAAAATAAAATAATTACTGTGAAACCTAAGATTGGTACTATCCTCTCTAGTGGTTCTATTATGACGCCTTATTTACTATTAAAATCAGGTATTGGTAATGCTAAAGATTTGAAAGATCATAATATACCATTAAATTTACATAGTCCTCACGTTGGTAAAAACTTTCAAGATCATTTAGGTTTAGATTATTTATACAAAACTTTAACACTAACATTAAATAAAGATTTAGGTACGTGGGGAGGAAGAATAAAATCAGCTTTAAGATATTTATACAATAGGAGCGGACCTTTATCTTTAAGTTTAAATCAGGGAGGAGGATATATTAATTGGAATTCTCTTGATCCATATCCCAATATTCAACTATATTTTAATCCCTTAACATATTCAGTTTCATACAAAAATAGAAGGCCTTTACTTAAAACTGATAAATTCAATGGTTTTATAATTGGTTTTAATTCATGTAGACCAAAAAGTCTTGGTGAGGTTAAGCTCAAATCATTTAAAGACGATTATCTGCCAAGCATCAATCCTAATTTTTTAAGTGATGAAAGAGATATTCATGATTTGTATGCAACATTTGATTTTATGAGGAAGTTTTCTACTAATAAAAATATTAGTGATATTATTAAATCTCCTGTCAATATTGATCCTATAAAAGCTACTGATCATGAATTACTTGATCATTTTAAATCAAATGCAACAACCATTTATCACCCATGTGGGACATGTCGAATGAGTAAGGATATTGATTCAGGCGTTGTATCAGAAAAATTAAAAGTTCATGGTTTAGATAATTTATGGATAGTTGATGCGTCCACCATGCCAAATATTACCTCCGGAAATATTAACGCACCTGTTATGATGTTATCACATTTGTCTAGCAAAATTATTTTAGAAGAATTAAAAAGACGATATCAATGAAAATTAAAAAATTAGAAACTTTTACCAAACCATATGTTAGTTTTGTTAAAACAACTTTAGAGGATGGTTCTGAAGGATATGGTCAAATGTCTACATATCAAGCAGATATTACTGCGCAAATATTTCACAAACAAGTTGCACCTTGGGTTTTAGATAAATTATGGACTGACTTTAATGATATCGAAAATTTAGTATTAGAAAAAGAACATAAATTTCCTGGATCATATCTATTAAGGGCAATAGCAGGTCTTGACACCTCTTTATGGGACTTAAAGGGTAAATTAGAAAATAAGCCTGTGGTAGAATTAATAGGAGGCAAAACAGGTCCTCTAAAAGTATATGGCTCATCTATGAAAAGAGAAATTAGTGCTATTGATGAAGCTGATCGTTTTAAAAAGTTATTTCAAGAAAAAGGAATTAATGCTTTTAAATTTAGAATTGGAGCTGAGTGTGGAAGAGGATTGGATGAATGGGAAGGCAGAACTGAGGATATTGTAAAAACAATAAATAAATCACTTGATAGTTCTGTAAAAAAATTAGTTGATGCAAACAGTTGCTTCTCTTCGGTTCAGGCAATTGAAATAGGAAAACTTTTAGAAGATAATAATGTGATACATTTCGAAGAGCCCTGCCCATATTGGGAACCAGAACAAACAAAGGAAGTTACAGATGCACTGTCGATAGATGTTACTGGTGGAGAACAAGACTGTGATATAAGAATATGGAATGATATGGTTGAAAGAAAGATTGTAAATATTTTTCAACCTGATGTAATGTATTTAGGAGGACTAACAAGAACTTTGCAAGTTGTAAAAATAATAGAAGAGGGTGGATACATATGCACCCCTCATGCTGCAAATTTATCATTAGTTACAATGTGCACCATGCATTTATTGAAAGCCATACCTAATGCCGGTCCATACCTTGAGCTTTCTATTGAAGGTGAGGATTATTACCCGTGGCAACAAGATTTATTTTTGGATAATCCTTTTGCAGTAGAAAATGGTTGTGTTAACATTACGGATAGGCCTGGATGGGGAGTAATTATTAATCCAGAATGGCTAAATAGTTCTAAATATCAAGTTTCAGAAACCAATTAACTATTTACTTTGAGTAAAACTAAAAATATACTTTTATAAAAGGAGTTATGATGGCAACTTACGAATGTAAAACTTGTGGAATGTCGGTTAATGCAACTTGTGCTAAATGTAATAAACCTCTTCAGAATGATATATTAGTAAAAGATGATGGTTCAGAGGTTCAGATTTCAAAATGTCCTAGTGGTCACGGAAAAATTAAATCTCCTTTGTGCTGTGGTGCAGATATGACTTGTTCAGTAGATTAGAATAAAAATTTATTAAGTTTTTCATTAACAACATTTGACTGTTCAATTGTTGCACCATGCTTTGCATTTTTAATAATATATAAATCACTATTTTTAATTTCTTTGCTAATTCCTTCACTCATTAATGGAGTAGAGCCAATTTCATTTTCACCTGTCATGATTAAAGATGGCATTTTAAAATTACTATAATTAATAGAATATTTATCAGAGTTTACAAATATTTTGTATGCAGGTAAAAAATCTTCATCCTTTTTATTCTCTAAAAGTTTATAAAAAAAATCATAAACTTGAGGGTTATTATTTAAATAACTCTCTGAAAACCATCTTTTAATTGAATCGATAGTTATATTTGCTCCATTAAGAGCTTCGTTATATCTTTTTTGAACTGTTTCAATTTGTTTATCTGATCTTTGATACACACTTCCAATTAAAACTAATTTATTTACTTTATCATAGAACTTTTCCGTAAAATGCTGAGCTATAAGTGCTCCAATTGAAAATCCAACAATATTAATTTTCTCTAATTGTAATTCATTAATTAGACTTAATAATTGATTGCTGTAAATATCAAAGCTTAAATCTTTGAAACCACCAATTGATTGACCGTGATTAAAAAGATCATAAAATAAAACTGATTTGTTATGAAAGTATTTCTTTTGTGGATACCACATCGTATTATCCAAGCCTACACCATGAATAAAAATGGTCGTTGGATATTTTTTGAATTTACTAATCTCATAATAATTTCCATGAGAGTCTAAGATTTTTTTTAAGTTCATTTAGATCGATGTTTAAAAGAATCTTTCCGAAAACTATAAAGAGCTTTTGGGTCAACTTCGACATTAATAATAGCAGGTTTATTACAAATCAAAGCTTCAGATACAGCCTCTCTTAAATCTTTAAGTTCATTAACGTGATAACCTTTAGCTCCATAGATTTCAGCAAGTTTATGGAAAGGGGGGCTGTTAATATCTGCTCCAATATATCTTTGATCATAAAAATCTCTTTGGTAGGCTTTTTCTGCACCCCATGATTTGTTGTTCATAATAATTGTAATGGTATTAATTTTGTGATGAACTGCGGTTGATAATTCAGATACTGTCATCCCAAACCCTCCATCTCCCATTAAGCTAAATACTGGTAAATCGGGTTTTGCTAGTTTAACACCTAGGCCTGCTGCAAATGAAAAACCAACTAATCCAAAGTCTAACGGAGTAAAAAGTGATTTAGGTTTAAAAAAATTAAATTCATCAGTTGCTTGAAGACATAAAGTGCCTGCATCTAGTGTTATTGAGGAATATTTGGGTATTATATTTCTTAATTCCTTAAATAATCCTGATGGTTGGATGATTTTTGAGTTTACATCAGCTTTTTTATCTCTTTCTTTATAATAATTTATTTTTTCTTTTAAAAAATTTTGAGTCCAACTTTGATTATCATTTTTTAAATCTTTATTTTTGGTTAAAGATATTAAGTTGTCTAAAAATATTTTTACGTCATTTTGAATGCCTACTTCAACTGGAAAATAACGACCAATTGAAATTGGGTCTATATCAACTTGAACAATTTTTGCTGATTCAGATATATTATCATAGGAATAAAAAGTTGAATTAAAACCAAGTCTTGTTCCGAGAGCTAGAATTAAATCTGCATTTTTTACAAGAGAGGAAGCTACTTTATTACCTCTTGGTCCCATTTGTCCACCATATAGCTCGTATTCAAATGAAATAACATCTCCGTGACCAGCAGAAGAGACAACAGGTATATTGAATTTTTTTGAAAGTAAAATTATCTCATCCTGAGTTCTGGAATTTTTAACTCCCGCACCACAAATAATTACGGGTTTAGATGCTTGTTCAATCAAAGAAATAATTGTTTCTAAATCATTTTGATTTATTTTTTTATGTTCAATTTTGTTCTCAATTCTAAAAGTTTCAAAACTTTCTGTCCCTGCAAGTACATCTCGAGGAATATTTACATGAACAGGCCCCCATTTTCCTTGTGTTGAAAGATTTAATGCTTTGTTCAATTCCTCTGTAATTGATTTAGTATCTTTGATAGAAAATGTTTTCTTTGTAATTGGTTCAAATAATTTTTGTTGATCAACTTCTTGAAATGCATCTTTGCCCTGATGTTCAGTTGCGATTGCACCAGCTATAGATAATAGAGGAGAAAAAGCAGCTTTCGCTTGAGCAACACCTGTTACAAGATTTGTAGCACCAGGGCCATTTTGACCTGCAATCATAACTCCAATATTGCCTGATGCTCTAGCAAATGCATCAGCCATATGAGTGCCTGTGCGCTCATCTCTTACATCAATAAAAGTTATGCTCTGCTCGTCATAAAGCGCATCAAAGAGCTCCATTGTAGCAGATCCAATTAAGCCAAATACGTACTTAACATTATGGGCTTTAAGACATTCAATAACTGCTTTACCTCCCGAAATAGGGTGGTTGTTCTTTACATTCATTATGAAGCAGCTTTAATCTTACTTTTTGCTTTGCTTTTAAAATGAGGGATTATTTTCTCAGTAAATAACTTTATACTTTTCATACAATCTTCATGCTTAACACCAGGAAAATTTGACCAAACTTTTAAATTTTGCAAATTTAATTCTTTTTGCATTTCTTCAATTTTATTAATGATGTAATCAACAGTTCCAAACAACATATTTCTTTCATGTAAAAATTCATAGGATAGCAAATCTAATTTATGATTTGTTTTTGGAAGTTCTTCACCTGGATTCATGTGAGTGCCAAGTCCTCTCCAATGACAAACCCATCGCATATAATTAACCATTTGCTCACCAGCTTTTTCTTTTGCTTCTTCCATACTATTAGCGACAAACATATCTCTTACAACACTGATACCATCTCCTAATTCAATAGGGCGTTTTTGTTTTTCAGATTTAGCTTGTTGATATATTTCAAAACGTTTTTTTAATGATTGAACAGGTGGGATCCACATAATAACACTAATGTCATTTTTAGCTGCCCATTCAATTGAACTTGGGCTATCTACTACTTGCCATAGAGGAGGGTGAGGTTTTTGAACTGGTTGAGGTACAACATTAATTTTTTCTAGAATTTTTGTTTCTAAGTTCATAAATTCAGTACTTGGTGGACTCATATCATGATCCCACTCAAAATTTGGAGCAGGATAAGTATAAAATTCTCCTTCATGATTAAAAAAATTTTCAGTCCAAGCTTTTTTAATAATGGTAAGAGTTTCTTCAAATAATCTAAAATTTTTAGCTTGATCTTTCATATCAGCATCAGCATTCATATTTAATGCTTCTCTTCCATAAATACCTCTACCAACTCCTACCTCAACTCTACCATTAGACAATTGATCTAACAAAGCTATATCTTCAGCTGCTCGAATTGGGTTCCAAAAAGTTATTATGGATGCGGCTTGACCGATTCTGATATTTTTAGTTCTAGCTGCGATATCAGAACTTAATAAAATAGGATTAGGGCAAATCTCCATACCTTCATGACTAAAATGATGTTCTGTAAACCAGATTGAGTCCCAATCATTTTGATCACAGTATACTGCAATCTCCCGTATTTCTTCTAAGATTTGATTATAAGTCTTTTTATTCCCCCAGTTAGTTGAATTGCAGAAATAGCCTATTTTCATATTACCCTCCAATTTGAAGGCGACCTATCCCACTTTCGTATAATGACGACGAGTTATGTATCGCTATATAATTGGTATTATAAATTTATAAAATTTCAATAAAAAACGTCCAAATCTAAAAAAAAACTATAAAAACTATACTCATTTATGATTAAAAATATAATTTTTGATTTTGATGGAGTGCTTGTAGATAGTGAAATTTTGGTAGCTAAAGCTTTTGCTAAATATATGCAAAATTTTGGCATAGAAATAGATGAAAAAGAATTTGCCAATTTTGCGGGAAAAAAAACAGTCCAAGTCATAGATATTTTATCACAAAAATATTCAATTAAAGATCAGCAAAAATTTTTTACTGATATTATGGAGATTGCTTCAAATATTTATAAGAAAGAATTAACTACTGTTGCAGGCGCTTATGACTTTGTAAGTAAAGCAAAACTTAATTTATACATTGGATCTAATAGCATGAAAGATAGAATAATAGACGGACTAGAGAGAGTGGAATTAAGTAAATACTTTAAAACTGAGCAAGTGTATTCATTTGATCTAGTTGAAAAACCTAAGCCTGAACCTGATATTTATTTAAAAGCTATTGAAGATAATAATCTTAATAAAACTGAAACTATAATTATAGAAGATAGTGTAGTAGGGGTTAAGGCAGGAGTCAGTGCTGGTGTTAAGGTAATAGGTCTTACAGCAGGAGGGCATTGGCATGAGAATAGGGATGATAAAGAACTGCTTGATGCTGGGGCATTTACTGTTACAAATAACTATAAAAAAATATTAGAAATCATTAAAAGAAATTAAAATGGGACCAGCAGTTAAAGGAAATCCTCTTAGAATATCTGTCTTATTATTGGTTATTTCTTACGTTGTGGGTGAGTTCTTTATTCCTCATTATCCACTATTTAACTTGCTCAATTTAATAGGTATTATTGTCCTAATATTAAGTTTAGTTTTATTTTTTTCCTCTTTCAGCATGTTTAATTCATACAAAGAAAATCCTACACCTCAATCCAATACGAAACGTCTAATAAAAACAGGAATTTTTGCGTATTGCAGAAACCCTATGTATTTAGCTTTTATTTCTTTTCACTTTAGTATGTTTTTGACTTTCGAAAATGTGGCATATTTTTTAAGCGCTATAGGTTTATTTATTTGGATTAATCATAATGTCATTCCTATTGAAGAGAGTTACTTGAAGGAAAAATTTGGAGATGAATATGAAAGATATGTCCAAGCTGTAAAAAAATGGATATTTTTTTAGTTTAATGATATTTATCAACCTTAAATAATAACTTTTTTATTTTCTGATTACTATCTAACTTAATTACAATATCTGATTTTGCTGGCATAGTTTGGATCATCCATTTTGTTAACTTTTCATAATGTTGAATAAATTTTTGTAAGTCTGATATGTTCATAAAATTTTTATTATTAGATTTAGAAGCACTTCGCTTTTCTTGATGATATCTCCATTTTAGAACATATTTAAAAGAAGGTGCTTGAATATATATTTGCTTATCAAACAAAGAAAAAACACTTTTATATTCATTTCGTAGAAGAAAGTTATAATATTTCCTCCAGTTGTTATTTTTATCAAAGGTATTTTCTAAACTATTGATATTTTTGAAAAGATATTGATTCGTAATAGGCTTAGAACCACAACACCAACCCTCCAATAATAATATCTCAGAATTATTAAAAATATTTCTTTTATTATTAATATCATCTTTTAATTTATTGAAAGTGGGACTGTTAATTGGAAAATTTTGATTTTTAAATTTATTTACATGATCTTTTAATGCTTTGATATCATGTGTACCTGGTACACCACGTGTAAGAAGAAGTGGGTGTATTTTTTTTGATAAAATTAATCTTTGACTTTTACTTAAATAATAATCATCAATACTGAGCAACATGACTTTTTTTTTATAAAATTTTTCGATAACTAATTTAAATAATTTAGCTAATGTAGATTTACCTGAGCCCTGAGGTCCAGCGATGATGAATTTATTATCCTTTGAGTAATATATATTGTTGATTATTGGAACAATGTATTGCGAAATATATTTTTTTGAATATTTTTTGCTTGTTAGTATTATTAATTTTTCTTGAATAAAAGTAATCATGTCAATTTTCATAAATATAATGAATTTTGGTAATTATTAATTTATACAATAAATTTATTTATATGAAATTTCTTTTTGATCTAGGTGGTGTATTTTTTGATTGGGATCCTCATCATTTTTATAAGGATATTTTTGATACAGAAGATGAAAGTAAATACTTTTTAACTGAAGTTTGTAGTGATGAATGGAATATCAAGCAGGATGCGGGAAGAACTATTGAAGAGGCTGAGTCTGAATTAATACCTAAATTTCCTCATTATGAGAGAGAAATTAAAATGTATTACATGAATCATCGTAAAATGATCAGAGGGATATTTAATCTATCGATTAACGTTTTAGAAAAACTAAAAAAACAAAATTATGAATGTTATGTTTTATCCAATTGGTCTGCTGAAACCTTTGCAGGAATGATTGATGACTATCCTTTTTTAAAATTATTTGATGGACTCCTTATTTCTGGGGAAGATAAATTAATGAAGCCAGATATGGCCATTTATGAACTTGCAATTAATCGTTTTAATTTAATGCCACAGAAAACTGTTTTTATCGATGATAAGTTAGAAAATATTGAGGCGGCAAAAATCATACATTTAAACACTATCCATTTAGTAGATCCAAATAAAATTGAATTAGAGGTAGATAAGTTTATATGAAAATTAGTGAATCAAATATTTGATATATTTATAATTGGCGGAGGAATTAATGGAGCCGGCATTGCTAGAGATGCTTCGGGTAGAGGGTTAAAAGTTTTTCTAGCAGAAAAGGGCACGGTTGGTTCAGCTACTTCATCATGGTCTTCAAAATTAATTCATGGTGGCTTAAGATATCTTGAGAACTATGAGTTTAAATTGGTTAGAGAGTCATTAAAAGAACGTGAAGTTATTACAAAAATTGCACCAGCTATTACACAACCTTTACCTTTCGTAATACCGTATACAAAAAAATTAAGATCGAAATTATTGATCAGATTAGGTTTGTTTTTGTATGACAATCTCGGAGGTAAAACAAAAATTCCAAAATCATCAAAAATTAATTTAAATAAAAAATATTCAAATATTTTAAAATCTCAATTTACGGTTGGCTTCCAATATTACGATGTACAGGTTGATGATAAGAAATTAGTTGAGATGAATATTGATGATGCAAAAAAAATGGGCGCCAATATTGTGGAGAACAGAAAAGTAATTAATGCTAAAAGATTAGAAGAAGGTTGGGAAATTACCCTAGATAATAATGAAACAATAAAATCTAAAATTTTAATTAATGCTGCTGGTCCTTGGATTAATGAAATAGTTAATAATGTAATTGAGGTTAATGCAAATAAATCCATAAGATTGGTTAGGGGCAGTCATATAATTACTAAAAAATTATATAATGAGGAAATAGCATTCACTTTACAAAATGATGATAATAGAATAGTTTTTATCATTCCTTATAAGAATGAATATTCCCTTATTGGCACCACTGAAGTGGATGTAAACACTCCTGATAATCCTTTAATTTCTAATGAAGAAAAAATATATTTGATCAACACAATTAATCATCATTTTATTAAGCAAATTTCAAAAGAAGATATTGTGGATACATATTCAGGCATTAGACCTTTAATTGAAGATTTTAGAGATGCATCAAAAGTTACGAGAGACTATGTGTTTGATTTAAATCTTCAAGATAAAAACTCACCCTTGCTAAACATATATGGAGGCAAGCTCACAACATATAGAAAATTATCTGAGAAGGTAATGGAAGAGCTTAATCCTTATTTATCAATGCAAAACACAAAAAACTGGACAGATACTAAGCCATTATAAAAAGCATTCCTCGTGCACGATCTTCTCTTCTTACAAGAGCAGAGAAGTTTACAAGAGGAATACTTCTTATAGGAGGAAATAATATGAAACTCTCTGCTCTAATATTATTATAAATCATTTATAACTTATGACTATAAATGGCCGAAACGCTTTGGAAAATGCCCCTTATTTAGGGGGCATTGATAATAAACGATTCTATTACTTAAAAGCTTGTTGTGAGCTATCAAATAAATGACAATGAGAAGCTGAAAAACCAACTTTTACAGTATCTCCAACTTTAATATTTGAATCACCCTCAGTTTCAACAACCAGAGGTTCACCTTCTTTTTCAAGATAAAGGAAAGTTCCTGATCCTAATTTTTCCACAACAAACACCTTACTCTCCCAACTTCCATCACTATCCGCATTAACAGTTAGATGCTCAGGTCGAATACCTAGTTGTACCGCATCACCTTCAGAGGCTGATGCTGAAGTTTTTGGAATACTGATTTTTGCAGATCCCATTAAATCTACTTCTGTTTTATCACTACTTTTGCTTGTAATTTTAGTAGAGATAAAATTCATTTTAGGAGAACCAATAAATCCCCCTACAAATAGATTATTTGGATCATGGTATAGATCCATAGGTGATCCGTTTTGTGAAACTATACCCTCATCCAGAACGACAATATCATTTGCGAGTGTCATTGCTTCTGTTTGATCATGAGTTACATAAATCATTGTTGCATTAAGTTGATCATGAAGTTTTGCTAACTCAACACGCATTTGTACACGAAGTGCAGCATCTAGATTTGATAAAGGTTCATCAAATAAGAACACTTTTGGTTTACGAGTTATAGCCCTACCTATTGCAACCCTTTGTCTTTGTCCGCCAGATAATTGTTTAGGTTTTCTATGTAGGTAATCTTCAATTTGAAGTATTCTTGCCGCTTCTTGCACACGTTCATTAATTTCATCTTTTGATCTTTTCTCTAGCTTAAGTCCGAATGCCATATTATCAAAAACTGTCATATGTGGATACAAAGCATAGGATTGAAAAACCATAGCAATATTTCTTTGTTTTGGCGGTAAGTCATTTACAACCTGACCATCAATTGAAATAGTTCCAGAATTAATATCTTCTAATCCCGCAATCATTCTTAACATTGTTGATTTACCGCAACCAGATGGTCCAACTAAAACTGTAAATGATTGACTTTTAATATCTAGAGATACGTCTTTAATAACGTGAACATCTCCATAATATTTATTAACTGTATTTATATTTATATCTGCCACTTCATCCTCCTTTGAGCGATCTTACAAGTGATTGAATTACCATAATTCAATGCTAAATTTATATCAATATTGGTTGAAAAATCTAGTATTATATCTTGTTTTAACCTTTGACTGAGCCTGCAACTAAACCTCTTATAAAATATCTTTGTAATGCAAAGAATATGAATAATGGAACCGTCATGGATACAAAAGCACCAGTTGTTAAAATTTCCCAATTTTCCCCTCTAGAACCAAGCAATTCTTTTAATTTGGCTGTTAAAATTATTTCACTAGGTACTTGGTCTAAAAAAACTAATCCTACCAATAAATCATTCCAGCACCAAAGAAATTGTAAAATAAAAATTGAAGCGAAAGCAGGTATAGATAGAGGTATTATAATACGAAGAAAAATATCATAATGTGAGGCGCCATCAACTTTTGCAGCTTCCATCATTTCATTTGGAAGAGATTTTATAAAATTTCTCAAGAGAAATGTTGTTGAGGCCAAACCAAAACCTGTATGGGCCATCCACACACCAGGATAAGATTTTGCAGCGACTCCAAAGAGTGCCCCAAAATCATTATAAATTGTCAATATTGGTATTAGAGACATTTGAAGAGGAACTACTAGAGATGCAATTATGATTGCAAGTAAGGTATCTCTTCCAAAAAATTGCATCCATGTAAGTGCATAAGCAAAATAAGAGCAAATGATTAAAGGTATTAAGGTTGATGGCAAAGCAACTGCTATTGTATTTACAAAAGCTTGACCTATACCTTCTTGAAACAAAACTTCTTTATAGTTATCAAATGTAAATGAAGGCGGACTTGAAGCTGTAATAAAAAGCCTTTTACCTTTTTTCTTTGTAAATTCATTTTCAGATTTCCAGATATATAAACCATCCTCATTTACAGTAACTGTACTTTTGTCTTTAAAGATAGCAACTTCTCCAACTTTAAATTCATTAATTTTTTTTGAAGTTATTCCAAAAGTTTCTATTTTTTTACCTGAATTTTTTTTAAATAAATTATCTGTAATTATAAAATAATTATCTGCTTGATTTTGCTCATCCATTCCCTGCATTCTATAAATTTCATTAACATTTGTAGTTGTAAGGGCGCTCCACCATCCACTGATTGCCAGTAGATCTTTGTCTCTTAGGGAACTTATAAAAAGACCAAAAGTAGGGAGTATCCAGATGATTACAAATAATAATAATAAAAGCTGAGATAATATTGATCTAAGAGAAACTTTATTCATTAAATTTTTTGTTCTTGTTTATGTTTATAAATATTCCAAGCCATAATTGGAAAAACTCCTATCATTATTACAATAGCAAGCACGCTACCTCGACCTGAATCACCTCCGCCTCTAAACATCCAATCATACATTAAATTTGCCAAAACACCTGTTTGCCATTCACCATTGGTCATAGCAAAAATGATATCAAATATTTTAAGAACAAGAATTGTAATAATAGTCCAAATTACTAAAATGGTTTGTTCTAAAAATGGAATAATTATGGAAAAAAAAATTTTCAATTCACTTGCCCCATCTATTCTTGCTGCTTCAATCATCTCTTTTGGTATCCCTCTTAGTGCTGCACTAAAAATAACTAGAGCTAAGCCAGTTTGAATCCAAATCATTATAGCCATTAAAAAAAAGTTATTCCAAATTGGAATAGTTAACCAAGCTTGTGGTTCATAACCAAAAGATACTATAACTGCATTTAATAATCCAATTTGTGTATCACCTGGCCCTCTATATTCATAAATAAATTTCCAAATGACGCCTGCTCCAACAAAGGATATTGCCATCGGCATAAAAATTATTGATTTAGCAATTGATCCCCACCAAATTCTATCTGCTAGGTTGGCAATGATTAGACCAAAAAATGTACTTAATGTAGGGACTACTAATAACCAAGCTAGGTTATTAAAAATACTTCTTTTAAATTCAGGATCATTTACAGCCCAATTGTAATTGTAAAGTCCAACAAACTCTCTTCCAAATTTATCATAAAAACTTAGCCTTATTGTTTCAAACACTGGATATAAAATAAAAATAAATAAAATAATACAAGCAGGAGCAATAAATATTAAAACTCTAATAGAATTTTCAAATTTAATTCTTTTCAGATTATTATTACCAAAAAAATCTAAAATATAATTTGATATATGAAAATATAAAATAAAGGATACAATACCTAAACAAACAATCAATGATATATCGAGGATACTCACTTAAAAATAAATATATAAAAAGTTTAAGGCGAACAAGATAATTGTTCGCCTTTATTGGAGGTAAATTATTTGATAGCGTCCCAGCTATCTTGTATTGAATTTGCAACTTCTTTAGCTGATTTACCATTTGTATAATCAACCATGCCAGTCCAGAAAGTACCTGCGCCAATTGCGCCAGGCATTAAATCTGAAGCGTCAAATCTAAAAGTTGTTGCCCCTGTTAGAATTTCACCTAGTTTTCTAAAGGTATCACTAGCATATTTACTACCATCAACACCTTTATGAGGAGTTAAAAATCCACCTTTAGCCATCCAATACTCATGTGGTTCTGGATGCATTAAGAACCTAATGAACTCTAGAGTAGCAGGATTAGAATTAGTAGCACCTACCAATGTACCGGCTCCAAGAACTGGAGTTCCAAGATTTTTTGTTGAAAATGCAGGAAAGTAAAAGAAGTCATAATCAACACCAGCTTCTACTCCTTCAGGAAAGAAGGCAGGAATAAAGCTAGCTTGTCGATGCATCATGCATTCTGCAGGAGATGTAAATAGACCGTTAGGTGCATCTCTAAAATCAGTTGTTGCAACTGCTTTTGATCCACCATTTACATAGTCATCATTTAAAGCAATTGAACCAAAGAAATCCATTGCTTCAAGAACTCTAGGGTCATTAAATGGCATTTCATTTGATACCCACATGTCATAAACATCAGGTGCATGAGTTCTAAGCATAATATCTTCCATCCAATCAGTTGCAGGCCAACCTGTAGCGGCACCTGATCCCAAACCTATACACCATGGAGTATTTCCATCTGCTACCATTTGGTCAGATAAAGCAATTAAGTCTTCCATTGTAGTAGGAACTTCATAGCCATTATCTTCAAAGTTATCAGGTGAATACCAAACCAAACTTTTAACATTAGTTCTAAAGAAAATAGCATTAAACTGACTATAACCATTAGCATCTTTATAAGTTGAAAGATCAATCCAAGATTGACCAGCAGCATAGTTATCTAAAACCATTTGTCTTATATCATTTCCTAAAGGTACAAGACCGCCCATAGCAGCAGCATTGGCAGCAAGACCTGGTTGTGGAAACACAACTAAATCTGCAGCACTTCCTGCTTTAAGATCAATCATAACTTGTTGTTCAAAACTATCAGAACCACCATATTCAAAAGTAGCGCCTGTAGCTTTTTCAAAAATTGCACCTACTTCTCTCATAATTTCTTGCTCTGGCGATAACCATGGACCAAACATTACTACCTTTTGTCCACTTAGATCTGGGCCACTATAAGTACCACCTGCAAAAACAGAAAAACTTATAAAAAAAGAAGCGAAGGTAACAATTATCGTATTAATAATATTTTTCATTTTTCCCCTCGATAATAATTATATATTAATAATTTACCAAAACGTTTTGGTTGTCAATCATTTTAAATAGTAGGATTGGTTGTAAAATGTATAATTGTAGGATATTTAGTTTTTTTTATGAATATTAAAGAATTAGCAAAGAAGCTTAATTTATCGATCACAACTGTATCCAGAGGGCTGCACAATCATTTAGATGTAAGTCAGAAAACTAAAGAAAAAATAAGAAAATATGCAAAAAAATACAATTATAAGCCTAACCCTTTTGCATCAGGATTGGCATCAAGAAATCCCAATAACTTAGGCATCGTTATTCCTTTATATGGATTAAATTATTCACCTCTCAATCATACTTCTTTTATTCAATTTTTATCAGGCATGAAAAATGCAATGGATGAAGAAAATATTCAATTTTCAATGCTATTAGTAAAAAGTGAAAAAGAAGAGATGGATGCTTATAAAAAATTAATAATTGAATTAAAAGTAAAGAATATAATAATAAGAGATTTAGCAATTAAAGATAAGAGAATACCGCTTTTAAAAAAACATAACATTAATTTTATTGCTTGGGGAAGAACTCAAAATCTAAAAAATTATGCTTGGGTTGATCTTGACAACCATCAAAGTATGAAAATAATATTAGAACATTTGATTAAAAAAAATCATAAAGAGATAGCTTTTATTAATATAAATAAAAAATTCAATTTTGCTTATCAAAGAATGGAGGCTTATTTTGATTTTTTAAAAGAAAAGAACCAAAAGATAAATAAAAATTACTATTTTGAAATAGAAAGAAATGATCCTGAAATTAGCAGAGATGTCATTATTAAATTATTAAAAAAACAAAAAAAAATTACTGCTTTAATTTGTTGTACTGAATATATTGCTGCAGGGGCGATAAAAGCTTGTAGCAAAATGAATATAAAAATAGGTAAAGATTTATCTATAATCACTTATGACAGCTTGATAGTAAGCAATTTAATTCATCCAGAATTGACTTCAATTTCACATCCAAATGATGATCTCGGTTATAATGCTGTCCGTATCTTAATGGATAAAAAATTAAATATTAAAGATAAAAATTATCTAGCAAAAGCAGAAATTATAGACAGAGGTTCAGTATTAAATATTTAAAGCAAATTCTTCTTTATGATGGAATTTCTTTAGTTATATAAAAATTATTATCTTTATGCTGTTTAATAACTGTAGGAATTATTTCTTTGTAGGCATCAAATAAACTTTTATTAGGTTTTGGAAGTTGATCTTTAATTAGCTTGTTAAGTTTATTGAGATTGTAAGAAGGAACAGATGGAAACATGTGATGTTCTACATGATATTCCATATGCCAATAAAGAAAACTAAAAATAGGATTAAACTTTACAGATCGAGTAGTATATCTGTGATCCTTAATATCTTCGGGTAACCCAATATGTTGAGTTAGATTAAATAACTCTACAATATTACCCCAATACCTTGGGAAGAAAATAAGTAAGGCTGGAAGTGGATTCATAAGATAAAAAGAAAATACAAAAGATGCTATCCATATACTAACATGAATTCTAGAAATTAATCGACATTTCCATATTTCATTTTGAGGTATACAATCTTTCATTACTGGAGTCGTCATCCCAATTGCGTGCTTGATTGTTTCAAACTTCCATGCATTTTTGAATCTAATAAGTTCTGCAAAAGGAACAAAGCTAAAAAGAAAGCTAAAGAGAGAAGGGTAGCCATGAAAAAGCGCTGCTTCATAGTCATGAGGATCTTTAATCGATGCTGTATTGCTATGGTGTCTAAAGTGACTCCATGTCCATCTTGTTGGTTCAAAATCAGTCATAAATGAACCTATTTGATAAAATATTTCATTAAAAATTTTTGATTTGAATGCTGTTCTATGTCCGCACTCATGCCATATGGGATTGCTAGCATTAAAAAGAACTCCGTATAACCATAGCCAAAGAACTGTCCACCAAGTTCCCCAAGTTATAACTGCCATGTAACCAAAAAAGAAAAGGAGTAAAAAATATAAAACTATATGTTGAAATCCTTTAATATCACTTTTTTGTGATAAATTCTTAAGATCTTTTTTATCAATATTGGCCCTGAACCATTTACTATCTACATTATCTATTTTCTCAGACATTTTATTTTAATATATAATGAAATGAATAAAATTAAAGATGAATTTACTATATTTAGTTAATTAAATATCAACCCAAGAATTTGATAAACTGCTTTCAGAGCATTTATCTAATATTTTTTGAATTTCTGCACCTCTAATAAAATTCGGTTGATGGTTTTTTCCATTTAGAATTGAATCAATAAATTTTTCAAAATTATTCATAATTGGTTTTGTTTCTATTATTTCCCATTTTAATTTATCTTTTCTACTTGTAAATTCACGGTTAATATCATCGGTAAACATAAATTGATTACCTTCTGTCAATGGATCATCAAACTCTATTTTGACAGCCCCTTTGTCTCCAAAAATTCTTAATTCTAGTCTATTGGAGTACCCAGTAGCAAATCTAGTTGAAGTAATAGTTCCTAATGCACCGTTTTCAAATTCAATCATAGATATAAAAGTATCATTAGCATCAAGAATATAATCTTTTATTTTTTCACCTTTAGATTGAAAAGTTTTTAGTCTTGCATTTAATTTGTTAATTGGCCCAATAGGAAAAGAGGCAAAATCAAAAATATGAACACCAATATCACCAAGAGTTCCCATACTCCCGTGATTGGTTGAAAGTCTCCAAAGCCATTTGTCTTGAGTTTTCCAATCACCCCAATATTTAGAAGAGAGCCAAGATTGGTAATAATTTGCATCCATATGAATTATATTCCCAATCTTTCCTGATTGAACAGTTTTAACTAGCTCTTGATAACCTGAAGAATTTCTATAGCTAAAATTAACCATATTAACTAAATTTTTATTTTTCAAAGCATCGCACATCTCTTTTGCATCTTGATAATTCTCTGCAAGTGGTTTTTCACAAAAAATGTGTTTATTTTTATTAATTACTTGAATTGAAATATCTTTATGAAAAGAATCTGGTGTTGTGTTTGTTACAGCATCAATATCTGCTTTATCAAGTAATTCTTCAACACTATTATACCTTTCTTTGATATTAAAATTATCACAGAAAGCATTTAATCTATCTGATGAAATATCACATGCAGCAACAACTGTTGAATTTTTATTTTTTTGGAATTCAGTAACGTGCCAATCTGCAATACCACCAGTACCAACAATACCAATTTTAATCATTTCTTATAATTATGATCTACTTGGTATCCTCTTGTTTCTATCGGTTCTACCGGAGTTGTTCTTTCCATATTATCAATGCCTTTAGCTATGCGATCAATCCAAGTTCCTGCAGTTTTTTCAGGACAAACCCAATGAACAGAATTTTTTATAACTCTCTGTACATCTTTGTTGTAATAAACAGGATAAGACTCATGACCAGGCCTAAAATAAAAAATTTTTCCATTACCCCTTTTATAACAAAGACCAGAACGAAATACTTCACCTCCTTCAAACCAACTAACAAAAACTGTTTCATCAGGAGCAGGGACTTGAAAAGGTTCACCATACATTTCAGTCATATCAATTTCAAAATATTCTCCTAATCCTTCAGCAATAGGGTGTCCAGGGTTACAAACCCAAATTCTTTCTTTCTCACCTCTTTCAGCCCACCGAATATTTGCTGTTGTCCCCATCATCTTTTTGAAAATTTTTGAATGATGACCAGAATGAAGAACAAGAAGTCCCATTCCTTCTAAAACTCTTTGCTGAACTCTATCAACTATTCTGTCTTCTACAAGTTGATGTGCTTTATGGCCCCACCAAATTAAAACATCAGTTTTATCAAGAAGTTCTTCAGTTAATCCATGGTCTTTTTCTTCAAGAGTTGCTGTTTTAATCTGAAGATCTTTATCATCTGATAAAAAATCTTTTATACAACCGTGAATACCTTTTGGGTATATTGATTTTACATGTTCATCTTCTTGTTCATGAACGAACTCATTCCAAATCACTAAATTAACCATAAAAACTATCGAATTCTATTTCCGTGAAATCTATGTCCAAGTAAAGCAAGAATAATAATTAATCCATTGAAAAATTGTCGCCATAAACCACTCCAGCCCATTGCGACTATCCCAGTTTCCATGTAAGCAATAACTCCTGATCCAAAAACTGCTCCAAATATTGTTCCTACCCCACCCCAGGTAGGAGTTCCTCCTACAAATACTCCGGCTATAGCAAGTAATAAGAAACCAAATCCTTGTGTTGGCCACCATGTGAAATTTATTAATGTAGAGAAAATCCCTGCTATTCCAGCTCCTATCCCACAATACATAAAACAAAATATTCTTGTTAAATCTACATTGACTCCCATTTGAGCGGCGCTATCAGGATTGTCACCAACATGATGTACGTGAATTCCAAAAACATGACGATGATATAAATAATAGGCTATTACTACAAATATTGCAGCCCAAAATATTTGCATGGGAAAGCCATAAAATTTACCAACTAATAACGGGTACATCCAATGCTCTCTAATTGCGATGATTGTAATTGATTTACTATCACTAACAACAAACAAAAATCCTCTAATTAAAAATAAAGCTCCTAATGAAGCTACTAGTGATGAAATTCTTCCATAAACAACTAAACAACCCATAAATATTCCAAGTCCAGCACCACCAGCTATTCCAACTAACAAACCTAAAAATGGATCAAAGCCAAGATATTTTATTGATCCCGCAAATACCCAAGCGGCAAAACCAAAAATTGAAGCAAATGAGAGATCTATTTCACCCATTGTTACAACAAAAACAAGAGGTATAACAAGGAAGATTATCATAGGAAGAGTTGTCATTACCGCCTGATGGAATTTTGGAGCAAAAAAAACTTCAGGAGCAGCTACAAAAAAAATAGTCATTATAAAAGCAAAATAAAAAAAACTACTTAGTGGTCTGCTATTATCAGCAAGATAAGATGTTAAGCCAGTTTTTGCTTTCATTTAATTTTTTCCTCCAATCACTGTATCTTTCATTACTTTTATTAATTCTTCTGGAGTTTTAACATCATTCTTATCTAGTTTATGAATTACCTGTCCTCGGTCTAAAATAATAAACCTGTCTGATATGTCGAAAACATGAAATATGTTATGTCCTATAAAAAGAACTGACCTTCCTTTTGCTTTAACGTTATTAACAAAATCAAATACTTTCTGAGTTTCAATAAGAGATAATGCCGTTGTAGGTTCATCTAAAATAATTAAATCAGCATCATTATAAATTGCTCTTGCAATAGCCACTCCTTGTCTTTCTCCTCCAGATAGGTTGCCCACTGGAGAATTTGCATCAATTAAGTTTGAAGTAAATCCTATTTCTCTAATTATTTTGTTTGCTTCTTTTATTTGTTCTTTTACTTTTATAAAACCAAATGGATGCCTAAGTTCTTTACCCATAAAAATATTCCATACAATCGATTGTTGCGGGGTAAGAGCCCTGTCTTGAAAAACTGTTTCAATTTTTGCTTCTCTTGCTTTTTTAGTATTCCAATTATTTACCTTTTTTCCTTTTATTATAATTTCACCGTTATCTGGTTTATAAACTCCAACTAATGTTTTTATCAAAGTGGATTTTCCAGCACCATTATCACCAATCAAACCAACAACTTCACCTTTATCTACATGCAATGAAGCAGAGTCTAGTGCTGTGATACCACCAAACTTCTTTGTAACATTTTTTAACTCAATAATTGGTTCCATAATTTCTCAAGAAATTAACTGGCCTAATATAGGCCAGTTAAAAATTATTTATGATTATCTTAGGCCTGCGTTAGCAAGATCCATTACAGATTCATAATTTTCAGTTGTAACAAATCCTGCACCAGTATCTTGATTAATTGCACCTGTTCCTAAAACCTTCATTTGACATAAAGAAAGTATTGGCAAGTAACCTTGCAGAAATGGTTGTTGATCTGAAGTCAAATGCGCGTATCCATTTACAAAACCTGACATAACCTGAGGGCTAGTATCAAATCCAATTTGTAATAGTTCATTAGGACCGTACCCAGCTGCCATTGCAAATGTTTCAGCATTACCTAACATTTGACCGCCGGGATGAACTAATATCTTAGTATTAGGGTTACCAACTAAAGCTGCAGATATTACAGGTATAGCAGAATTAGGATCTGTAGCTTGTTCAGGTGTTCCGTCTAAAACTACAACATTCATTCCATGTTCTTCAAATGCTATTCTTACATTATCTTCTCTTTGAGCTCTAGAATAGTCACCAATTGGAACCATCACTATTGCATCATCACCTGGCTTAAGATCAAATACTCTTATAGCTTCTAAACCAAGAGCATATCCTTGAGTTGCTAAGTTAGCACCTACATAACCTCCACCATATGTTGCTCTAACGGATGGCACGTCAACATTTTGATACATCATTAAAATACCAGCTTCGCTTGCAGCTTGTGCCAAAGGCATAATTGCTTCGTCACCTGGATGACCCATCATTGCAATTCCGTCAACACCTGCACCAATAGCTTCTCTAAGTTGCTGTATCATTCTATCAGATTGCCATTCAGAGTATAAGATTTCCGCATCAGCACCTGTATCTCTAATCGCATTTTCTGCTCCAGCTTGTACAATACCAGCAAAACCATCACCTTCTGCACCACCTGCAAAAAAGTGAATTCTGACATCTTTACACCAGTTATCACCCAGGTCTGTTCCAATAGAAAAAGCAGGCGAAGTAAAAGATATAAAAATTAATGAAGAAATTAAAATTTTTAAAGTTTTCATTTTTTCCTCCCTTGTGAATTAATGGTAAATTAAACTTAATTTAGGTTCAAATGTCAACTTTTCAATAAAATATTAATTTATAAAAATATTTGATCTAGATCAATTATTTAATCTTTTACTAATTCTTTTGGTCTGACCATGGCTATATATTCCATCTATACCACCATCTCTCCCGTAGCCTGATCTTTTGTATCCGCCACCTGGTAAATTTACACCATCCACAAACCAATCATTTTGCCAAATAATACCTGCATGAATTCGATCTGCCGTCCATTTTGCTTTTTGATCATCAGCAGTAAAAACTCCAGATGCTAATCCATACTTTGTTGAATTAGCAATACTTATGGCTTCTTCTTCATCATTAAAATCAAATATCGAAGTTACTGGTCCGAATATTTCTTCTTGTGCAATCGTAGCATCTGTTTTGACGTTATCAAAAATAGTTGGTTTGTAGAAATTACCCTCTCCAACATCAGATTTATCTCCTCCAATACTTATAGTAGCTCCAGATTGTATGCCTGACTTCACATAGTTAGAAACTCTTTGTAACTGCTCAGAAGATATTAAAGGCGTTACTTCTGTATCTTTGTTATCCCCTGAACCAATTTTTAATTTTTTTGTTTTATCTACAAGTTTAGTCATATACTCATCTTTTACTTTTGGATGGACAATCACTCTAGACATTGCAACACATATTTGACCAGCATTAGGTTTGAAA
>CABXJB010000002.1 GCA_902512415.1 uncultured Alphaproteobacteria bacterium | reverse complement strand
GATTTTTCTGTAACATTGAATGCTGATTATAAACTTTTAGATGTACAAGTGGTTAAAAATAATTTTAGTAAAAAATTTAAAAGTTCTAGATCGCTCTATTATATAAAAAGACTCAGACGAATAAAAAATAATGAAATATATTTGATTAGCAGAGCATACATTCCAATTGAAATTATTGGAAAGAACGTAAATAAAAACATTTTTAAAGATAAAAATTTATTGAATGTTCTCATCAATAAATTTAAAATTAAAATTAGTAAAAGCGAACAAGAGGTTTCTGCGATATCATTGAGTAACAATGACGCAGATTTATTCACAACAACTCATGGTCATCCAGCAATTTCAAACATTTGGTATATGTATGATATATCAAGTAAACTGGTCCTAATTGATCAGGAAATAACCGTTAAACCATTAAAAGTTGAAAATCATTATCAATAACTTATTATAATAAGTTTTATATCATTCTTGAATATTTTATAATTCATTATTGAATAATTAGATAATTGTTTAATTGGAGGTAAAATGATTAAAAAATTATTTATAGTATTTGTTGCTTCTATCTTTTCACTTAATTCTTTTAGCGTATTTGCAAAGACAACCGTAACTTGGTGGGCAGAAACAAATGCAAATAGAGATCCAGTGTTTGAGGCAAAGCTCGTTGATGCATTTAATGCTTCACAAAATGATATTGAATTAGTGATGGAGTTCAAGGAAGGATTAAATGATATTCTAAGAACTGCAATGCTTTCAGGTGAAGGACCAGATATAGTTGAAACTCCAGGTCCGTCTTACGTAAAAGAATATCAAGAAGCTGGACTGCTTAAGTCTATGCAAGGATATTCAAGTCAATATGGATGGGAAGACAAGCTTTTGCCTTGGTCTTACCAAGCTGGAGTATTTAATGGAGAGTTTTACTCAGCACCTAAAACATTTGAAACAATGATTATGTTGTATAACAAAACATTGTTTGAAGAAAATGGTTGGAAAGTTCCTACAACTTTAAGTGAGTATGAAGATGTTGCTAGTAAAATCAAAGCTGCAGGTATGAATGTATTTGCATATGGTTCAACAGGATGGCAGCCAACACACGAACATTTAGCAGGTATGTATCTAAATAGTTATGCAGGACCTGATAATGTTTATAAAGCTCTTATTGGTGAAAAAGATTGGACAGATCCTGAATTTGTAGGAGCTGTAGAACTTCTTAGAAAACATATGGTTGATGATGGATATTGGTCAGGTAGCCTTGAAAATTATTACGCTCTTGGTTGGGATGATTTTCATGCAATGTTTGCTTCAAGAGGGGCTGCAATGATGACAATTGGTACCTGGACATTTGGAGCTACAGCTGCAGGTTTTGCAGACTCTTCAGATGAATGGGATTGGGCTCCTTTCCCTGTTTTAAGAGATGGTGGAGCTGATCCAGCATATTTGCTTGCTTTAGGAACTACAATGTCAATAAATGCATCTTCAGGAGATCCAGATGCTGCTGCTAAAGTTTTTGACTTTATATTCAGTAACAAAAAAATTGTACTTGATATGGCTGCAGATTTTAATTTTGGAGAGTTTGTTGTTCCATTGTATTTTTCAGCAGATGATATTAGAAATGATGTGAGCCCTCAGGTTAAAAGGTATCTAGTTGATTTTGCAGAAGCTACTGGAAAAGGAGATTACGGATACACCACATGGACTTTTTGGCCAGCTGATCCAGGCGTACATATTTGGAAAGATATGGAAGTAGTTTGGGCTGGTGATATATCTGTAGAAGACTACATGTACGATCACCAAAAAATGTGGGATAAAGCTCGTAAAAAAGGAGAGCTTCTTCCTGTTGGCGCAAGATAAACTAACTTAATAATAGCGAGGCTAATGCCTCGCTATATATATTTCCAAGAATGAGCATATTTTTTAGTAAAAATTCTATAGCATGGTATTTTATCTTACCTGTTTTAGCTGTTCACTTTATGGTGGTAGCATTACCATCTCTATTAAGTCTTGCTTTATGCCTGACTGATTGGAATGGTTTTGGAAAAATCAATTATGTCGGATTTGAAAATTTTTACGAATTATTTGATGATCGTTATTTTAAAAAAGCTGTTTGGCATAATATTATTTGGACTTGTTTATTTTTAACCGTTCCAATTGCATTGGCATTAACTTGTGCTTATTTGCTTACAGGTATTACGAAGGGACAAATGCTTTTTCGATTATGTTTTTTCTTTCCTTACATGTTAGCAAGTATAATTAGTTGTCAAATTTGGAAATACATTTTTCATCCTCTTTATGGATTACCGGCATGGCTCAATAGTAAGGGAATAGATTTGATACCTGCAGTTTCACCTTTTACTATGAAAGAAACCTCACTTTACGCAGTTGCTTTTGTTGATGGATGGCATTTCTGGGGATTCCTAGTGGTAATTTATATAACTGGCATGTATCAAGTTGATAATAGTTTGTATGAAGCTGCAGATATTGAAGGAGCAACAAAGTTTCAAAAATTTAGATTTGTAACTTTACCACTAATAAGGCCAATTTTTATTTTTTCTATAATGATCATTATTATCTGGTCTATACCAACATTTGATTATGTTTGGATTTTAACTCAAGGTGGTCCTGCTTACTCTTCAGAAGTTTTAGCAACTAATTTATATTCGCAAGCTTTTGATAGGTTTAATGTTGGATATTCATCAGCAATTGGAACATTAATGTTCATATATACAATTTTTATTGTCAGTATTTTTGGAGTACTTAGAAAACTTGGGTGGGAAATATGATTGTAGCTAAATATAGAAAAAGAGAACTAGTATCAAATTACACTATTTTAACAATTTTAGCTTTAACTTGTATTTTGCCAATCATGTTGCTTTTTTTTAATTCAATTAAGCCTCAAGAAGAATTTGGAATAAACCCATTTGGTTTTCCAATTACTATAAGATTGGCAAATTTTGTAGATGCTTGGATAATGGGAGAATATGCGCAAATTTTTTTAAATTCTTCAAAATTAGTAATTGGTACTCTAATTTTAAATTTGACCGTTTCAGGATTAGCAGGATTTAGCTTAGCAAAACTTTATCCTCGTGGATCAAATGCCTTTCTAGTCTATTTGTTGGTCGGAGTATCAATTCCTGCACAAATGTTCATTTTACCACTTTTCCTAATGTGGAAAGAATTCGGTTTAATGAATACTCATCTCGGATTAATAATTATTTACGCAGGACTTAATGCTCCTTTTGCAACTTTTTTAATTCGCTCATACATGATTCAATTACCAGATGAATTATTTGATGCAGCAAAAATCGATGGAGCAAATACGTTACAACTTTTTTATAGGATAGCATTACCAATCTCATGGCCAGTATTTTTAACAACAGGTTTAGTAGTAGGTTTGGCTGTGTGGAATGAATTTTTATTTGCTTTAACTTTTGTTCATGATGATTCAAAAAAACCAATAGCAACAATTCTATTTGCTTTTCAAAGTAGATTTGAAAATAACTGGGGATTAGTAAATGCTTCCGCAGTAATGATGATGGCACCAATTGTTATCTTATTTATGTTTTTTCAAAGAAGATTTATTGCTGGACTAACAAGTGGAGCTTCGAAAGGGTAGGTTAATATGAAATTAGATAAACAATATGAAGAACAAGTATATGCTGGCGTTTTAGGAAAAATTATTGGTGTTTATTTAGGAAGACCTTTTGAAGGTTGGACTTATGAGAGAATAATGGAGGAGTTAGGTCCAATAAATTATTATGTTAATGACAAACTTAAGCAACCTATTTGTGTTACGGATGATGATATAACTGGAACCTTTACTTTTTTAAGAGCACTTCGTGACTTTAATTATGATAAAAATATTACAGCAAAACAGATTGGTCAAACTTGGTTGAACAATCTGATAGAAGATAGAACAATACTGTGGTGGGGTGGTAAAGGAAATTCCACTGAAGACACTGCATATCAAAATTTAAAACAAGGTATTCACGCACCGGAGAGTGGTTCAATCGCTATGAATGGAAAAACAGTAGCAGAGCAAATTGGCGCTCAGATATTTATAGATGGATGGGCTTTAGTATCACCTGGCAATCCTGAGCAGGCTGTTAAACTAGCTAAAGAAGCAGGAAGTGTAAGTCATGATGGTGAGGCAGTATACGGAGCACAAATGATTGCAGCTATGGAAGCCTTAGCTTTTGTTGAAAAAGACATAAGTAAGATTATTAACGAATCAAAAAGATTTATTCCAAAAGACTCAACAATTTTTAAATTAATTTCTGATATTCAAGATTGGAGTGCTGGAAATATTGATTGGGAACAAGCAAGAGAAAAAATTGCAGGTAAATATGGGTACGATAAATACTTAGGTAATTGTCATATGGTTCCAAATCATGCACTTATCATTATGTCATTATTATTTGGAGATGATGATTTTCAAAAAACTTTGATGATTGTTAATACAGCTGGTTGGGATACTGATTGTAATTCAGGTAATGTAGGTTGCATTTTAGGGATCAAAAATGGGTTAGCAGGTCTTAAAACAGGTCCAGATTATTTATCACCCATCAATGATACCATTTATTGCCCAACAGCAATTGGTGGTGAAACAATAACTGATGCGCTTACAGAGTCATATAAGATTATTAACACAGCAAGAAACTTAGAGGGAAAAGGGGATGTAATAGTGAAGAATGGTGCTAGATACCATTTTAATCTTCCTGAGTCGACTCAATCATGGAAAGTAAATGATTTGGATGACAATAATCCTTCAACATTTATATCAAATATTGAATATAAATCGGAGATTGGAGAACGTGCTCTTGAAATAAAATTTAATGATTTATCTAATGGTTTATCTAGTGAGTGCTACGTAGACACTTTCTTTCCTGAGGATTTAACTAAGCTTGAGGGTATGGCAAGGGAGAGATTTTTTCATTATGACTTTATATCTTGCCCTATAGTTTATTCAGGTCAAAAAATAAAAACTCAATTAATTTCAAATTCCAATAAAGATATAATTGCAAAATTATTTGTTAAATATTGGGGAGAAAATGATAAATTAATCAAATTAAATTCAGAGGAATTCTTTTTTCATAATAATGAAAGTAAAGATATTGAATGGGATGTTCCTGATACAGGCTCTAACCCTATTGCACAAATTGGTATATCTATCTCTTCTTCAGAGAAAGTATCCGGAAAGTTAATAATAAATTACCTTGATATTTTTGGTGAGCCAAAAATAACTTTTAAAAAGCCTGACCATATTGCAAATCCTAAAAGAGGGGTTTCTCAAGATACTCAATTCTATGGAGATATGTGGAAGAACAACTTTGTTCAAGCAATAGATAAATGGGAGTCTAGATGGAAAGAGCCATTTAGAATAACTCAAAATATTGGTAGAGGTGTTGTTTTTACAGGTAATGATAAATGGAAAAACTATTCAGTTTCATCAAAGCTTAATTTTCACTTAGTTAAATCTGGTGGCATAATAGCAAGAGTTCAAGGCCTTAAAAGATACTATGCTCTCGAAGTTACCTCAGAAAATAAGTTACGGATAGCAAAAATGTATTATGAATTAGAAACATTAAAGGAAATTGATTTTAATTTTGAATTCTTTACTGATTATGATCTTAAACTTGAAGTTATTGATAATAAAATTAAAGGATATGTAGATGGAAAATTAATAATTGAAGTAGAAGATAGTAATAATACTTTTAAAACTGGTGGAGCCGGTATAGTTGCTGAGGACGGTACAATGTGCACAAATGAAATATCTATAAATTAATGAAAAAAAGAAAATTTGGAAAAATTGGTTGGGATATTAGTGAGATAAGTCTTGGGTGTTGGGCTATGGGTGCTGATTGGGGTGAAGTTTCTGAAGAGAATGCAAAAAATGTTTTGAAAACTTCTTTTGAAAATGGTGTCAATTTTTTTGATACTGCTGATGTTTATGGAGATGGAAGAAGTGAAAAATTTGTTGGAGAATTTATAAATTCAACTTCAGAAAGAATATATGTTGCTACTAAAGCAGGACGTAGAATTAATCCTCATGAAGCTGAAGGATATTATGATAAAGATTTAATGGAGTCATTTGTTGATCGATCATTAAAGAATCTTAAATTAGAGACTATTGATCTTTTACAAATGCACTGCCCCCCAACAGAAGTATATTCCCATGATTTAACTTATCAGATGTTAGATCATCTGGTCACAAAAGGCAAAATACAACATTATGGATTTAGTGTTGAAACGGTAGAAGAAGCAATAGAATGTATTAATAGAACTCATACAAAAAGTGTGCAGATTATCTTTAATATGCTTAGATTAAAGCCAGCTGAAGAATTTTTTAAAATAGCTAAAGAAAAAAATATAGCTATTATTGTTAGAGTGCCACTAGCAAGTGGACTTTTAACTGGAAAGATGAATTCCAGCTCTACTTTTCCTGCTACTGATCACAGAAATTATAATATTAAAGGAGGCGCTTTTGATGTTGGTGAAACATTTTCAGGTGTAAATTTTAATAAAGCTCTTGATGTTGTTGAAGAATTAAAATCAATTATTCCAGAAGGTTTTTCTTTATCTCAAATTGCGCTAAAATGGATTTTAATGCACGACGAAGTAAGTGTAATTATTCCAGGAGCCAAAAATTCTGATCAAGCCCTGCAAAATATTTCAGCCTCATCATTACCAAATATTAATGGTTTAATGAAAAAAATTGAAAATTTATATAATACTAAATTAAAAGACGACATACATTCACGCTGGTAAGTTATTAATGAAAGAATTAAAAATTTCTCAAATTCAATTTGAGGCTAAATCAACTCCTTTTGAAAATGCAAAATTATTAAAAAAATATTTTGAGAAAACTAAAAAATTTATACCCAATTTAATATGCACACCAGAATGTTCTAATATAATAACCAATGATACTAATTATCTTAAACAAAAAACCACTGATGAATTAAATTGTCCAATAATAAGTATGGCAAAAATATATGCCAAAGAAAATAAAGTAAATATTAATATTGGCTCCCTTCTTTTAAAGGAAAAAAATAAAAAGAAATTAGTTAACAGATCATACTTTATTAATACAAAAGGTATGATTGTTAAAAGATATGATAAAATACACATGTTTGATGTTAATATTAGTAAAAAAGAAACTCATAGGGAGTCTGATACTTTTAAGGCTGGAAAAAATATTTCCTTATTAAATTTAGATAAAGTAAAAATAGGTTTTACTATTTGCTATGATTTAAGATTCCCAAATTTATTTAGAAAACTTGCCAAAAAAGGGGCTGAGATAATTTTAATGCCCGCGGCCTTCACAGTACCTTCTGGAAAAGCTCATTGGGAAGTTATGCTTAGATCTAGAGCAATTGAAAATAGTTTGTTTATAGTAGCAACTAATATGTGTGGAACACATCATACTAATCGAAAAACTTATGGACACTCAATGTTAATAAACCCTTGGGGGGAAATAGTATCCAAAGCTAAATCAACTCCTAAAATATTGAATACAAAAATTGATTTAATGGAAATTGTAAGTTTTCGAAATAAAATACCAGCTATCTTTAATGACTAAAATAAAGTCTTTATTAGATGGTATTGGCAATCAATCTGTTACTGAAAAATATTATGATGATTGGCTTTAAATTATGATCAAACTTTAAAAAACTGAAATTATAAGGCCCCTAAAAAGGCTATTAATATTTTATCAAAAATAAAAGTAAAAATTAATTCAAATTTGGATCTAGCATGTGGTACTGGAATGTTTGCAGGAGAGCTAAAAAAAAATATACGAATATAATTATAGACGGCTGTGATATTTCTTCTCAAAGTCTTCAAATTGCAAAAATTACTTTACTACCTCCATCTGTTGCCAAATCTTCAATTAAAATAGCTCTCTGGTTTTCATAAAATTTTCCTTCAATTTGTTGGTTTTTTCCGAAGCCTTTAGGTTTCTTTCTAATGTAAAGCATTGGTTTTCTAGTTTTTTCAGAAATAATTGCAGCATAAGGTATTCCAGCTGTTTCTCCTCCTGCGACTATATCAAATTCTAATATATTTTTGTTAATGTAGTTTATCGCTTCATTCATAATAAAATCTCTTTCATTAATAAAAGAAATAATTTTTCGGCAATCTACATAAACAGGAGATTTAAGACCTGAAGTTAATGTAAAGTGTTTATTGAAAGAGAATTGAACTGATTCAATATCAATCAATTTTTCAGCTACTTTTTCAGACATATCTAAGTTATCAAAGCAATATGGTCTTTTGAAAAATTCCCTGGAACAATCATAACTGGTATTCTCATATTTGTAATCTCTTGACTTACAAGAGAGTTGATAATTGAATTAGAGTCTTTATTTTTAGGATCAGAATTAGCAGCTAATACTAAAACATTAATGTTCTCCTCTTCATCAATAAGTTTTTTTAATTCAGAAATTGTCTCTCCTTCTCTTAAAGCTAATGCTGGTATTTCACCTGTTTTCTCTTTTACATAATTAGCAGCTTTTTGAAGAAGTTTTTCTGCTTCATCCCTTGCTTCATTTTTCATTATTTCTGTTACACCCTGAGTTGTAAGTACATCTAAAGGCTCTATAAATGTTGCTATTATTATTTTACGGGTAGTTTTTTTTGATCTTGCGCATGCATATTCTAGAGCAATGTCCATTTCTGGTGAATTATCAGCAATAACTAGTATGTATCTATTGTCATTCATTAATATCTCCTAAATAATGTTGCAGCTAGAAAACCTGATAATACAGCAAATATGATAGTAAACAAACCATAAGCTGCAGCATTATTGTTAGCAAAATTATATATTTGGCTTCCTACACCAGACTTTTTTAAAGTAATAATTTTTTCTTTATTATTTAAAATTATATTATTCTTTATCTGATAAACTTTAACTTTATATTCCCCTGGTATTGACTTAGCGGGGAAAAATATTCTTGTCTGAAAAAGTTTATTTTCAATTTTGTCAACATCAAATTCTTTAAATAGATTTTTACTTTTTTTTATTCTAACAAAATTATTCTTCCAAGTATCAAGTGAGGCATCTGCTATAAAATTTCGTTGTGATAATTTATTTTCTAACAAATAATCAAAACTAAGCTCTTCTTTAATTATTGTTGATGTTGGTAAAATATCTTTAATATTTCCAGATGAAGCTATGAAAAAAATACTTGGAATTTGATTGTAGATTATATGCTTAGTATTAAACCAAAAACCCAATATTCTTTCTTTTTTTTGAATAATTGCATTTTTTTCTGGACCTTTTATAGTTATTATTGTTTCTTGATCATTATTTAGTATTCCAAAAATAATTACTTCTTTACCATTAAAGTCTGTTTCAATTTTTATATTATTTTCTGATAAATCAAAATATGCCTCAGCTAAAATTATTTTGGTAAAAAAAATAATTATAAAAAAAATAATTTGATAAGTTTTTATAAACATTTATATTTTATTTTCTTCATATTATTAACTTTCTTTAATTTTTTCTTTTATAATAAATAAATATCTTTCTATGAATATTCCAATAAACGCAAAAATAAAAATAATAAGATAAGATATTTTCAAAATTGTCATATCAATAATTAAAGTAGGTTCTTGAATTATCATATAAATAGGAAGAAAATATGTTAAAATTAAAAAGGAAAATCTCAAAAAATTTTCTCTTTCTGAGCTTTTGCTTATATTGTACCAATAAAAAATTTTAATTAATAAGCACACAGACATAACAAAGATAGTAATATAAAACAAATAATTAAAATCAATTTCAAAAAAACTACTTACAGAGTATATTGTTAAAAAGAGCATTCCGATAAGGGTAACAAAATATTGTTTAAAATTTTTCATTTGAATTAAGATATTGAAGTAGTAAATACATCAAAAGGTGTAAGAATTAAGTCAGTTAAAATTTTTGCACAAACAAGTAAAACTAAAATAGCCAAAATTCCTCTTAAATATTCTGCTTTAAGTTTAGAGCCAATTCTCACTCCTATTTGTGCTCCAATAACTCCACCAAGTATCATAAGTGCAGATAGAACAATATCAACAGTTTGATTCAAATACGATTGAAAAAAAGTTGAATTTGCTGTCACAAAAATAATTTGAAACAATGAAGTCCCTACAACAACGTTTGTAGACATTCCTAATAAGTAAACCATTGCAGGTATCATTATAAAGCCACCACCAACTCCCATCATTGCTGATAATACTCCAACAAAAAAACCAATTAAAATTGGAGGAATTGCAGAAATATACAATTTTGAACGATGAAACCGAAGCTTAAAAGGAAGTCCGTGAATCCAAGAATGTTGATGTAGTTTAGTTCTTATTGCCGAAGTAGTTCGGTAATTTTTGATAGTTGTTTTAGCACTTTCAAATGCCATTGATATTCCAATAAAGCCAAGGAAAATTAAAAATAAAAATTGAATAACAATATCTATCTGACCATAGGTTTTAAGTAATTTAAATAAATATACGCCTATAGTTGATCCAACCACACCGCCAGATAATAAAAAAAAACCTATCTTAAAATCAACATTTTTTTTACGCCAGTGAGCTATTACTCCGGATACACTTGAAGCTAAAACATGTGGAGCTTCAGAACCTACTGCAACAACAGGAGGTATTCCCAAAAAAATCAAAAGAGGGGTCATTAAAAAACCTCCTCCAACTCCAAATAAGCCGGATAACGCGCCGACTAACATGCCAATAAACACAATTAGAAATATATTGATGTTAATTTCAGCGATAGGAAGGTAAATTGACATGATTTCTAGTATTAATTTATATTCTTATTATTATGATTATCCAGTAAATTATATTGTTTTTAGAGACTTCTCGATCTTAATCGCTTCAGCCAGATCTGACTTTGAATTGATATTGAAAAAATAATTTTTATTTTCAAAATTGAGTAATTCATAATTTTGTCTCGCCACCCAATTCATAATTTTTCTACTATCTTCCTTAAAAAAATCTTCCAAGCTTTTTATTAGTGAAATATGCCAAAATCCAATTACAGGATGTGTCTTATTAGGAGCTTTAGCCAAAACTATTTTTGTATTATTTAGGTATTTAGTGATTAAAAATTTATTCACTAAATCAGCATTTAAGAAGGGAGTATCAGAAGGTGATGTAAAAATCCACTCAATATCTTTTTTATTTTTTAATACCCATTTCATTGATGCGCATATTCCTGCAAGTGGCCCTTGAAAATTTTTGACATCATCTTTTATTAAGTTCAAACCTGTTTTTAAAAATTGATTCTCATTAGAGTTTACATTTAAAATAATATCCATATTCAATTTTTTTAAATTATGTATAATTCTATCAAGTAAAGATATGTTATTGAACTTATGTAAAGTTTTATAACCTCCTCCAAATCGACGTGACTGACCGCCAGCAAGAATAACTATTATTGTTTTTGATTTATTTATAATCAATTCTGTTTTCACCTGAGAGGACTAAGTATTTTTTACCTTTTGCTCTCCCAATTAAGGTAAGATTTGTTTTCTTTGCTAATTCAACACCCCATGATGTAAAGCCTGAACGCGATATTAAAATAGGTACCATCATTTTTACAGTCTTGATTACCATCTCACTAGTTAATCTTCCAGTCGTATAAAAAATTTTATTATAGCCATCAATTTTTTTTAAAAACATATATCCTGCAATTTTATCTACAGCATTATGACGGCCAACATCTTCCATATAAATAATTGGATTATTGTTTTCAATTATTGCACAACCATGAATTGCGCCAGCCTCAAGATATAGACTCGGAGTTAAATTAATTTTTTTTGAGATTTCATAAATCCAAGAATGTTTGATTTTTTTTTTAGATTTAATCTTACTTTTTAAGATTTCATCATATACATCTCCAAAAACTGTTCCAACCGCGCATCCGCTTGTAGTAATTTTTCTTTTTAATTTTTCTTCATAGTTAGTTTTTCGTGATGTTCTTACAATTACAACTTTGAGTTCAGTGTCGTGCTCAATCTTTTTAACTTTATCAGTTTTTTTTAACATGTTTTGATTCAATAAATAACCAATGGCAAGATACTCTGGATGATCACCAACTGTCATTAGTGTGACAATTTCTTGATTATTTAAATAAATTGTAAGATCTTTCTCTATGATAACCTTGATTTTTGTTTTTTTAAAATTTTCATCAAAGCCATTTATTTCCTTAGTCAAATTTTTATCTTGTGGATTGGGTGCAACTAAATATTTAATTTTTTTACTCATAATGTATTCTGATATAATCTTTATATGAACATTATAGAAATTTTTACTAAATCTTTATTTTTAATCATTTCATTTGATAGCGATTTGTGGGAAATTATTATTTTATCATTGTATGTTAGTATCTCTGCGCTAATAGTCGCTTCAATTTTTGGGTTATTAATTGGTTATTATGTAGCTCTTAAAAAATTTCCCTTTAAAAGTTTTTTTTTAATAGTCCTTAATTCTCTTATGGGTATTCCTCCTGTTGTAGTTGGATTAATAGTCTATTTCATCTTTGCTTCTGGAGGACCTTTGGGTGTTTTGCAATTGCTATACACGCCTACGGTAATGATAATAGCTCAGGTAATAATTATTTTTCCAATTGTTACTTCTATATCTCACGAAATCTTTGCTCAAAATTGGAGAGAATACAAGGATCAATTAAGATCAATTAATATGTCTTTTTTTGGAGTAGCATTTATTATTATCAAACATAGTTATTTTCTTGTTATCACTGCACTCCTCTCAGCTTTTGGCAGAGCTATATCTGAAGTTGGAGCTGTAATGATTGTGGGTGGTAACATCGATCATTTTACAAGAGTGATGACTACGGCAATCTCCCTTGAGACAAGAATGGGTAATCTTGAATATGCAATGGCTCTAGGTATAGTATTAATTATTCTAACAATTATAATATATTCATTAGTCTACATTTTTAATAAGAGAAAAATATGAGTAAAATAATTGGTATCACTGGTTGGAAGAGCGTTGGAAAAACACATTATGCTAGTTTAATAATTAAATTATTAGTCAAGAAGGGTTACAAAGTTGGATCAATTAAACATGCACATCATGACTTTGATATTGATCAACATGGTACAGATAGTTTTAAGCACCGAGAGGCTGGTTCTAACCAGGTTATCATTAGCTCTTCTAAACGTTGGGCAAAAATAATTGAGAATAATAATAAGAAGGAAAAGAATTTAGAAGAGCTGATTAAAGAGTTCGAAGATGTTGATATTATTGTTGTAGAAGGTTTTAAGAAAGAAAATCACCCCAAAATTGAAATAATAGGAGAAGGTTTACAAAATACAAATAATGTAATTAATAATGTTGTTGCAATTGTTTCTGATGAATTAAACAATACAAGTATTCCTGTATTTAAAAAAAATGATAATAAAGGCTTGGTTGAATTTATAATAAAAAAAATTTTATGAACAAAAAACCACTTCTTTTAAAACAAATTATACATTTTATTAAAAGGCGCTCAAGTGTAATATCCAAAACTGAGACAATCAGCCTTCTAAATACAGAAGATAAAATTTTAGCAGAAAATATTTATTCAAAAATTGACTTGCCGCCTTTTAAAAATTCAGCAGTTGATGGTTATGCTTTATTAAAAAAAGATTTAAATAAAAATCAAAAAAAAATTAATAAAAAAAGAGTTGCGGCAGGAGATAATGCTTCACACAAAATGAAAGCTGGGGAAGTGATGAGAATTTTTACTGGCGCAAAAATACCATCAAACTCAAATACAGTTGTAATGCAGGAGAATACAAAAATTATTGATAGCAAACTCTCTTTAATTAAAGTTCCTTCTTACGGTGAGAATTGTAGACATAAGGGTGAAGATATCTCAAAAGGAAGCCTTGTTTTGAAAAGGGGAACAAAAATAGACAATAAAAATTTAAACTTAATTGCTGCAATAGGTTATAGTAAGGTCAAAGTTTACTCAAAAATTAGAATTGGGTTTTACACTAGCGGTAATGAATTAGTAAAGCCAACAATAAAACTAAAAAATTCCAAAATAAATAATTCTAATTATTATTTACTAAATTCTCTTTTAAATAAAAATTATATTACAAAGAAATTTTTGGGCAATCTTCCAGACAACATTAATAGAATAAAGAAAAAATTATTATCGGAAGTATCTAAATATAATATTATAATTACAACTGGTGGTGCATCAGTTGGAGATGAAGACCATTTAATTAATACCCTAAAAAACAATGGAGAAATTTTTTTTTGGCGAGCTGCAATTAAACCAGGAAGGCCAATAGCAATTGGGAAAATTAAAAAAACTTATATAGTTTGTTTGCCAGGCAATCCTGTTTCAGTTCAATTATTATTTGCATTTGTTGTTAAGCCACTAATTTTTAAATTAATTGGCTCAAAAATAATAAATATGAAACCAGAGAAAATTAAAACAAATTTTTCTATGATAAAAAAAACTAAAAGACTTGAATGGTTAAGAGTATCAAAAAAATTAATTAATAATGAATATGTTATTACTAAACATCCTAAACAAGGATCGGGGATGATATCATCTATATCATATTCAGATGGGATAGTTGAAATTCCTGAAAATATTAGTGCTATTAGAAAAGGAGATGTATTTGATTACTATGATTTTGATAAATTATTTTTTTAATTTTTAAATTTATATCTTATTATAATTTTATCACCTTCATTATAACTTTCTAGCAATTCAAAACCTGATTGACTACAATAGTGCTCGAAATCAGCAGTGGCTAGAGGATCGGTAGCTATCACCCTTATTATATTTCCATTTTTTAGTTCTTGAGCAAGTTTTCTTGCTTTCAGCACAGGGATAGGACATTCTGTACCGCTAGTATCAAGAATTATTTCATCATTTTCAACTGAATCTTTCATTTTAATCTGATACAAAATATATATTAATAATTCAATTTAAATGGACAAATTTATTTCTCAAACTGATAGTTCTCTAAAAAAAAAGAAGAGAAGATGGAAGCCAAAAGGTAGGCAGGTCGAAAATAAGTTTTATGAAGAAGTTTCAAATCTTTTTAAGAATACTAATTTTAAAAGAGATGAACTAATTGAATATTTGCATATTTTGCAGGATAAATTTGGTGTTTTATATGACAAACATCTGGTGGCATTATCAACTTTAACAAATTTACCTCTTGCAGAGATTTATGAAGTGGCAACTTTTTATGCACATTTCAATATAGTAAAAAATTCAGAAACCTATGAAAAACTTAAAATTGTAAGAGTGTGTGAAAGTTTAACATGCGAACTATTTGGAGCGAAAAAATTACTTAAAGATTTAATAAAGAGTGAAAATAAAAATATTAAAGTTGTTCCTGGTCCATGTATGGGTAGATGCGATTTAGCGCCAACAGTTTGTGTTGGAAAAAATTATGTTGATAAAGCTTCTTTAGAATCTGTAAAAGAAGCAATTAAAAATAAAAATTTTCAACCTGTTATCCCTAGTTATATATCTTTTGAAGAATATAAAAAAAATGGTGGATATAAAATTTCAGAACAAATTAAAAAAGGAGAAATAACTAATACTCAAATAATTTCCTCTCTTAAGGATAGTGGTTTAAAGGGTAAGGGAGGAGCAGGTTTTCCAACAGGTATGAAGTGGGAGATTGTTTCCAAATATAGTGGTAAAAAATATATAACTGTAAATGGTGATGAAGGAGAGCCTGGAACATTTAAAGATAGAACTTATTTAGAAAAAGATCCTCATAGATTTCTTGAGGGCGCACTTATTGCATCGTTATTTATAAAAGCATCTAATGTATATATTTATATGAGAGATGAATATCCAGCAGTAATAAAAATTTTAAATGATGAAATTTTAAAATTAGAAAAAGAAAATATAATTTCTCAGGGTCATTTTATTTTAAGAAGAGGGGCGGGAGCATATATTTGTGGAGAAGAATCCGCAATGATTGAAAGTATTGAGGGCAAAAGAGGACTTCCAAGACATAGGCCTCCTTATGTTGCAGAAGTTGGATTATTTAATTCACCTACTCTAACTAATAATCTTGAGACGTTATTTTGGATTAGGGACATAATAGAGGAAGGCCCAAATTGGTTTGCAGAAAAAGGAAATGATGGAAGACAAGGTTTCCATAGTTTTTCTGTTTCTGGAAGAGTTAGAAATCCTGGAGTTAAGGTAGCGCCAGCGGGAATTACAATTCAGGAATTAATTGATGATTATTGTGACGGAATGGAAGACAATCAAATATTCAAAGGGTATCTTCCCGGAGGTGCTTCCGGAGGAATTTTACCTGCTAAAATGAATAATATTCCACTTGATTATGGATCTAAAGAATTAACTGAAGCAGGATGTTTTTTAGGATCTGCAGCAATAGTAATTTTGTCTGATAAAGATGACATGAAAGATGTAGCTCTTAACTTATTAAAATTTTTTGAAGAGGAAAGTTGTGGACAATGCACTCCATGCAGAGTGGGAACAGAAAAAACGGTAAAATTAATGAAGCAAAAAATTTGGAATAAAGAAAAACTTGCAGATCTATCAGAAGTTATGTCACAAGCCTCTATTTGCGGTTTGGGTCAAGCGGCTACAAACCCACTTAACTCAGTTCTAAAATATTTTTCAAATGAGATAAATTATGAGTGATGAGAAAATAAAATTTTATCTTAATGATCAAGAGGTTGAGGCGAATCAAGATGAAACAATCTGGCAGGTAGCAAATAGACTTGGTAATGAAATACCTCATTTATGTTATTCAGATAAGCCAGGGTACAGAGCTGATGGAAACTGCAGAGCTTGTATGGTTGAAGTTGAAGGCGAAAGAGTATTAGCAGCATCTTGTGTAAGAAAACCTTCAGCTAATATAAGGGTACAAACTGCTTCAGATAAAGCAAAAAAATCTAGGGAGTTAGTTTTTGAATTGTTATTAGCTGATCAGCCTGAGAAAAATGTTGCACATGATAATAATTCTGATTTTTGGAATTGGATTGATAAAGTTGATGTAAAAGAAAATAGATTTCCAAAAAAAACTCCATGTCAATCAGATAGCTCTCATCCGAGTATGGCAGTAAATTTAGATGCCTGCATTCAGTGTAACCTTTGTGTGCGTGCTTGTAGAGAGGTGCAAGTAAATGATGTTATAGGAATGGCATATAGAGGAGAAAATTCAAAAATAGTTTTTGATTTTGATGACCCAATGGGAGATAGCTCATGTGTTGCTTGTGGAGAATGTGTTCAAGCTTGTCCAACAGGCGCATTGATGCCTGCAACAGTAGTAAATGAAACAGGGGTTGGCGAAAGTAATGTAGATAAAAAAGTAAAAAGCGTCTGTCCATACTGTGGTGTTGGATGTCAAATTGAGTACAATGTAAAAGATAATGATATTAAGTTTGTAAATGGTATTGATGGACCAGCTAATAAAAACAGGCTTTGCGTAAAAGGTAGATTCGGTTTTGATTATGTTAGTAATCCAGAGAGACTTACTAACCCTCTCATTAGAATAAAAGGCAAACAGAAGGATTTGCATCCAAGCATAGATTTTTCAAATTTACATGAATATTTTAGAGAAGCTACGTGGGATGAGGCATTAGATTATGCAGTAAATGGATTTTTAGAAATTAAAAAGAAAAGAAATGGAAAAAGTAATCTTGCTGGTTTCGGGTCAGCTAAGTGTTCGAATGAAGAAGCATATCTTTTTCAAAAACTGATTCGAACCGGCTTCCATACCAATAACGTAGATCATTGCACGCGTCTTTGCCATGCATCTTCTGTGGCAGCACTATTAGAAACTATAGGGTCTGGAGCTGTTACTGCTCCTTTCTATGAGGTTGAGCACTCTGAGGTAGTAATTGTAATTGGAGCAAATCCAACAGAAAACCATCCTGTAGCTGCTACTTTTTTTAAGAATGCAGCTAAAAAAGGATCAAAGTTGATTGTAATGGATCCACGTGGGCATGCCTTAAAAAAACATGCAACTCATATGTTACAATTTAAGCCAGGGTCTGACGTAGCTCTTCTAAATTCGATTATGCATGTAATAATTGAGGATAATTTATTTAATGATGAGTATATAAAAAAACAAACCTCAGGCTTTGACGATCTAAGAAGACATTTAAAAAATTATCCACCTGAAATAATGGAAGAGCAAACTGGCATAAATGCAAGTTTGATACGTGAAGTTGCACATCTTTATGCAAAGACTAACAAAGGAATTATTTTTTGGGGGATGGGAGTATCTCAACATACCCATGGGACTGATAATGCGAGATGTTTGATATCATTAGCATTAATGACTGGTAATGTTGGTAGAAGAGGGTCAGGGCTTCACCCTCTAAGAGGGCAAAATAATGTGCAAGGTGCTTCTGATGCTGGTTTAATACCTATGATGTATCCTGATTATCAACTAGTAGAAAAAGATGAAAAAAAAGATTTTTTTGAAAAATTTTGGAACACATCTCTAGATAATAAAAAAGGATTAACTGTAGTTGAGATTATGGATGCGATTCACGAAAACACAATCAAGGGCATGTATATACTTGGAGAAAACCCAGCAATGTCTGATCCAGATTTAAATCATGCAAGAAAAGCTCTTCAAATGTTAGAGCATTTAGTTGTTCAAGATATTTTTTTAACGGAAACTGCAACTTATGCTGATGTAATTTTTCCTGCTTCAGCATGGCCTGAAAAAAATGGAACTGCTACCAATACCAATCGACAAGTTCAAATGGGCCGTAAGGCTCTTAATGCGCCTGGTGCAGCAAAAGAAGATTGGTGGATAACAAATGAATTAGGAAAAAGAATGGGTTTAGATTGGAATTATAAACATCCTAAAGAAATTTATGAAGAAATGTCAAAAACCATGCCTTCATTAAATAATATTTCTTGGGATAGATTAGAGAATGAAAACTCAGTAACATATCCAAGTAGATCAACAACTACTCCAGGTGATGAAATAGTTTTTGGAGATAAATTCCCAAATGAATCTGGAAGGGGAAAATTTGTTCCAGCAAGTGTTACATCCCCAAATGAGGTACCTGATAAAGAATTTGAGATGATTCTTACGACTGGAAGACAACTTGAGCATTGGCATACTGGAGCTATGACAAGAAAAGCTACTAATTTAGATGCTATTGAACCTGAAGCAACAGTATCCATATCTCCAAATGAAATTTTAAAGAAGAATATGAAACCTGGAGATATGATAAAAGTTTCAACCAGAAGAGGAACTATTAATATAAGAGTAAGAGAAGACAGAGCTATTCCTGAAGGTGTAATTTTTATACCATTTTGTTACAATGAGGCTGCCGCAAATCTGTTAACTAACCCTGCTTTAGATCCATATGGGAAAATTCCTGAATTTAAGTATTGCGCAGTAAAAATAGAAAAGATAAACTAAGTCTATGAGAAAATTAATATTAATACTTTTTTTACTAACTGCACCTATAACAGCTTGTTCAACTCTGACTGAAATTAATGAAAAAGCTAAAGGTGACGGTGTTCCTTACATTCCTGGTATTTAAGACATAAATCACTTGTCGAACTTTTAATTTAATTGTAAATGCCTTTTTTAGTGCCGCGTTAGCTCATTTGGTAGAGCAGTTGATTTGTAATCATCAGGTGGTCAGTTCGATTCCGACACGCGGCACCATCTAATAAATTTAAGATTTATAAAATTCGTAAAGAGCAATAGAAGCTGCATTTGATACATTTAAGCTGTCAATTTGATAATGTGTATCCTGTTGCATTTTTAATTTTATAATTTCATCACATTCTTTTTTTACTAGTTCTCTTATTCCCTTACCCTCAGAGCCAAAAACTAAGATTGATTTTTTTGAAAAATTTATATTTGCAGACTTGCTATCATTAGAAGAATCAAATCCATAAGCCCAATAACCATGTTTTTTTAATTCAGAAATACTTCTCTTTAGATTTGTAACTTTAAAGTAATTAACAATTTCTGCAGCACCTGATGCAGCTTTATACAAAGAGGGAGTTAAGTCAGGTGCATTATCTTTTGCTACTATTATTCCTTTGCAATTGAATAAAGCGCATGAGCGCATTATTGATCCTATATTTTGAGGATCAGTTATTTGATCTAAGGCTAATAATACAGATTTACCATTTACATTTTCTTTTATTAGAAATTGTTGAAGGCTTGGTCTTTCAAAATCATTAGTTTTAAGAACAACTCCCTGTGTAGATTTTTCTCCTCCGTGTAGTTTTTTAAATTCTTTTTGATCTAGAACAGTAATTTTTTTTATTTTTGATCTGTGATTTTCGACTATTTTGTGATTATTTTCAGTAATGTGAAGTTCTTCATGGACTCTTTGATTATTTAATAATGCAGCTCTTACAGCGTGCAGTCCATAAATTATTTGAATTTTCCCAGTATTTAAGGATTTCTGAGTTTTATTTTTTGGCATTTTTGTTTATCACAGATTTGTCTATTAAATACAATCTAGATATATACAAATTCCATTTTTTTGTCTAAAAGGAGCGCGCTTTTAAGAGCTTTTGTATCTTGGGGTGGAAGTTAGTTGTTTTAGATTGACAATCATACTAATTAATTAGTATGTGCCATTTTCTTCAAATTTGGAGGGGTGGTCGAGTGGTTAAAGGCAGCGGACTGTAAATCCGCCCGCGTGAGCGTACGTAGGTTCGAATCCTACCCCCTCCACCATTATGTTGGAGAGTAGGAATAAAAGTGATGAGTGAGTGAGTCAGTTTAAAAGCGGGTGTAGCTTAGTGGTAAAGCTCCAGCCTTCCAAGCTGGCTACGAGGGTTCGATTCCCTTCACCCGCTCCAAAATGAAAATTTAATACTGGGGTAAAATAAAATGGCTAAAGCAAAATTTGAAAGAAACAAACCGCATTGTAACATTGGTACAATTGGTCATGTGGATCATGGGAAAACTACATTAACTGCAGCAATTACAAAAGTTTTGTCTGAGTCAGGCGGAGCTGAATTTACTGCATTTGATCAGATTGATAAAGCACCAGAAGAAAGAGAACGTGGCATTACAATCGCTACAGCTCACGTTGAGTATGAAACTGAAAAAAGACACTATGCTCACGTTGATTGTCCAGGGCACGCTGATTATGTAAAGAACATGATTACAGGCGCAGCACAAATGGACGGAGCTATCTTGGTTGTTAATGCAGCTGATGGACCTATGCCTCAAACGCGTGAACATATCCTACTAGCAAGACAAGTTGGAGTACCAGCACTTGTTGTTTATATGAATAAAATAGATCAAATAGATGATAAAGAATTAGTTGATCTTGTTGAAATGGAATTAAGAGAACTTCTAACTTCTTATGAATTTCCTGGTGATACTATCCCTATCATTAAGGGATCGGCTTTAGCAGCTTTGGAAGGTAAAGATGATGAAAAAGGAAAAAATTCAATTTTAGAATTAATGAAAGCCGTTGATGAACACATACCTCAACCTGACAGACCAAAAGATAAACCTTTCTTAATGCCTGTTGAAGATGTTTTCTCAATATCTGGAAGAGGTACAGTTGTTACTGGTCGTATTGAACAGGGTGTTATTAAAGTTGGAGAAGAAATTGAAATCTCTGGTATACGAGAAACACAAAAGACAACTTGTACTGGAGTTGAGATGTTTAGGAAACTTCTTGATTCTGGAGAGGCTGGAGATAATGTAGGTGTTCTTTTGAGAGGCACTAAGAGAGAAGAAGTTGAAAGAGGACAAGTTTTAGCTAAACCCGGATCAATAAATCCTCATACTAAATTTAAAGTAGAGGCATATGTTCTTAAAAAAGAAGAGGGTGGTAGACATACCCCTTTCTTCTCTAACTACAGACCGCAGTTTTATTTTAGAACCACTGACGTAACTGGAACTATTAAACTACCTGAAGGTACTGAAATGGTAATGCCTGGTGATAACATTACAATGGAAGTTACTTTGTTATCTGCAATTGCAATGGACAAAGGTCTTAAGTTTGCAATTAGAGAAGGTGGTAGAACTGTTGGTGCTGGAGTTGTTGCTGAAATTATTGAATAGGTATTTGAGACCTCTTTACTAGTTTTAGCTACTTTTTAAATTAGGAGTGTAGCTCAACTGGTAGAGCACCGGTCTCCAAAACCGGGGGCTGCGGGTTCAAGTCCTGCCACTCCTGCCAATAATTTAATTAATACTGAAAGTTACTATGAATATAGAAAAGAAAAAAACAACACCTGCTCAGTTTGTAAGACAGGTAAGGCAAGAGTTACAAAAAGTAACATGGCCACAAAGAAAAGATACATTTATTTCTTCTGCGATTGTAATATTGCTAATTTTTCTCTTTTCGATTTTTTTTCTTCTAACTGATCAACTATGGTCTTTTTTAATTCAAAAAGTAATACAGATTGGTTCTGGTTTTTAATATGATTAAATGTAGATGGTATGTTCTTCATTCTTACTCAGGCTATGAAAAAAAAGTCGCTGATAGTATAGTTGATCAAGCTGAAAAGATGGGCATTTCTGAGCATATAGAAGAAGTATCTGTTCCAACTCAAAATATTGTTGAAGTAAAAAGAGGTGTAAGGGTAAATTCTGAAAGAAAAATTTTTCCTGGCTATATCTTGATCAAGATGAACTTAAATGACGATACATGGCATATAATTAAAAATACTCCTAAATTATCAGGATTCCTTGGTAATAAAGGTAAACCAATACCTATAAGTAATTCAGAAGCAAAAAGAATCTCTGAGCAAGTAATTGACGGAATTGAAAAGTCAAGACCAGCTATTATGTATGATGTGGGTGAGCAAGTTAAAGTGATAGATGGACCTTTCGCATCATTTAATGGAGAAATAGAACAAATTGATGAAGAAAAAGCTAGATTAAGGGTCGCTGTTTCTATATTTGGCAGATTAACTCCAGTAGATTTAGAATATTCACAAGTGGAAAAAACATAAGTTAAAGAAGGATAGTATGGCAAAAGAAATATTAGGATATATTAAACTTCAAATTCCAGCCGGAGGAGCTAATCCTTCACCTCCAGTAGGACCTGCTTTAGGACAAAGAGGTCTAAACATAATGGATTTTTGTAAAGCTTTTAATGATAAAACTAAAGATATTGAAAAAGGCGCACCTATTCCTGTTGTTATAACTGCTTATAAGGATAAATCATTTGATTTTGTTACTAAGTTACCCCCAGTTAGTTATTACTTAAAAAAAGCTGCGAAAATTAAAAAAGGAAATTCTACACCAGGTAGAAGTTTAGTTGGTAAAGTAAATTCTGCTGATATTGCAAAAATTGCGAAAGAAAAAATGCAAGATCTTAATGCCATCGACCTTAATGGAGCAATTAATATGGTTAAAGGTTCTGCTGTATCCATGGGTATGGAGGTTATAAACTAAATGAAAAGAACTAAAAATAATAAAAAATTAGTTGAAAAAGTTGATACCTCAAAGGTTTATGACCCAATAGAAGCTATTAAAATACTTAAGGAAAATTCCTATACAAAATTTGAAGAAGCTTTAGAGGTTGCTATTAATTTAGGAATTGATTCAAATAAAACAGACCAAAATATAAGAGGTGTAACTAGTCTTCCTAAAGGAACAGGTAAAACGATTAAGGTTGCTGTTCTAGCTAAAGGGGATAAGCAAAATGAAGCAAAAGAAGCTGGAGCCGATATTGTTGGTGAAGCAGATCTAATAGATTCAATTACTTCAGGTAAAATAAATTTTGACCTTATGATAGCAACACCAGATATGATGTCTTCAATAGGTAAGGTAGCTAAAATTTTAGGTCCAAAAGGTTTAATGCCAAATCCAAAACTAGGAACAGTAACTCAAGAAATAAAAAACGCTGTAGAGAATGCAAAATCCGGTCAAGTTCAATACAAGAACGACAAGGCTGGGATAGTTCATGCAGGAATTGGAAAAATGAATTTTGACGAGAATGATCTTTTAGAGAATCTAAAAGCTTTTTTTACTTCAATTAATAAAAGTAAACCCGATTCTGTGAAAGGATCATTCATAAAAAAAGTTACCATAGCTTCAACTATGGGTGTTGGATTAAAAGTTAACTTAACAAGTTTACGTTAATAATAGTTCGACAGGTAGTCACTTGGCTACCACCTGTCAAAGACTGCAGGGGCTTTTGCTTAATATCCTGCATAGACTGAAGCGAGTCATTACTGGCTTCTTGACAGGCTTGTCTTAGTTTGGTTAGCAAACTTAAGACAGCTAATTTTAGGTTTTACCTAAATTAAACCGAGGTGAAAGTGAAACGTTCTGAAAAAAAAGAATTAGTCGAAAAATTGAAAGATGAATTAGATACCTCATCTTCAGTTATTGTAGCTCACTATTCAGGTCTTACTGTGAATGAATCAGAACAATTAAGAACTGAGATGAGAAACAATGGGGCTAAGTTCAAAGTTACTAAGAACAGACTTACAAAACTCGCACTAGAGCAAACAAAATTTAAAGATTTAATAGATTTATTTAATGGACCAACAGCAATAGCTTATTCTGATGATCCAGTTGCTCCTGCAAAAGTTGCTGCTAATTTTGATAAAAAACTTGAGAAGTTTAAAATCATTGGTGGTAGCTATGATGGAGAAAAAATAGATCTTGATAAAATCAATTTTCTCGCAACTCTTCCATCAATGGATGAATTAAGAGGGAAGATTTTGGGTTTAATTTCTGCACCAGCTCAGAAGATTGCTTTAATAGTTAAGGAGCCTTCTGGTCAATTAGCTAGGTTAGTTAGCGCTCATGGTGAAAGTATGGATAAGTCCAATTAGGTTTAGAAGGAGAAATAAATGGCTGATTTAAATAAAATTGTTGATGATTTATCATCACTTACTGTTCTTGAAGCTGCTGAACTAAGCAAACTTTTAGAAGAGAAATGGGGTGTTTCTGCCGCGGCACCCGTTGCTGCAGCTGCAGCTGCTACTGGTGGTGAATCTGCAACTGAAGAAAAAACAGATTTTGATGTTGTTTTAGCAGAAGCTGGATCAAATAAAATTGCAGTTATTAAAGAGGTTAGAACAATAACAGCTCTTGGCTTAAAAGAAGCAAAAGATCTTGTTGAAGGAGCGCCTAAACTATTAAAACAAGGTGTTGCAAAAGCTGAAGCAGAAGAGATGAAAAAAGCTCTTGAGGCTGCAGGAGCAAAAGTAGAACTTAAATAATTTCTTAAGACCCCGCTTAGCGGGGTTTTTTTAAAATGTTAAACAAAGGGGAATAAATGAGTCTAGATTATATCAATCAAAAAAAAATTAGAAAATCTTTTGGAAAAATACCCCTGGTAACTTCACTACCTAATTTAGTTGAGGTTCAAAAAAGATCATTTGATAATTTTTTACAACTCAAAGTTCCACCTGAAAAAAAGGAAGATATTGGATTACATGCTATTTTTAAGTCTGTCTTCCCTATTAATGATTATACAGAGAGAGCAACAGTAGATTATGTAAGTTTCGATATAGGTATTCCAAAATATGATGTTCAAGAATGTTCACAAAGAGGCATGACATATGGCGCTCCTTTGTTAGTGAATTTCAGATTGATTATTTGGGATATTGATGAAATTGCAGGTACTAAATCAGTTAGAGATATTAAAGAACAAGAAGTTTATATGGGTGAAATTCCATTGATGACAAAAAATGCAACTTTTGTTGTAAATGGAACTGAAAGAGTTGTTGTTAGCCAGATGCATAGATCTCCAGGTGTATTTTTTGATCATGATTTTGGCAGCACTCATACAAGTGGAAAGTACTTATTCAATGCAAGAATAATCCCTTATAGAGGTTCATGGCTTGACTTTGAACACGATGCTAAAAATAATATTCACGCTAGAATTGATAGAAAAAGAAAATTTCCTGTAACAACATTATTAAAGTGCCTACTTAGTAATTCATCAGAAAAATATTTAGAAGAGTGTGAAAAAAATAAAATTGACCCAAATCCAAAAAAAATATTAGGAATGACAGGTGAAGAAATTTTATCAATTTTTTATCAAAATATATCATATAAAAGAAACGAATTTGGATGGCAATTCAAAGAAGATTTATCATTTTACAAATCTAAGATATTAGCTTTTGACCTTTTAGATTCTAAAAATGGTAAAATTCTTATCTCTAAAGGAACAAAAGTTAATCAGAAATCAATAAATGATATTAAGAAAAAAAATATTTCTAATATTTCGGTTGATGAAAATTCTTTAATTGGATTATTTATAGCCTCAGATATCATTGATGAAAAATCTGGAAAAATTTTTTATGAGGCTGGTTTTGAAATTGATGAGGATTTTGTTAGTTTTTTAAATTCAAATAAAATTAATAAAATAGATATCTTAAAAGTAGATAATATTGAAATAGGATCGTATTTAAGAAATACACTTCAGTTAGATAAAGCTAGATCTAGAGAGGAAGCATTATTTGAGTTATTTAAAATTTTACGACCAGGTGAACCTCCTACAATTGAAACGGCTGAAATGCTTTTTAGTAATTTATTTTTTAATTCCGACAGATATGATCTTTCTGCTGTTGGTAGATTGAAGATTAATGCAAAGTTTAAAAAAGAAACAAACATATATCAAAAAGTATTAGATAAATCCGATATAGTTGACGTAGTTAATCACATGCACAATCTAATTGATGGAAAGGGCGAAATTGATGATATAGATCATTTGGCTAACAGACGAGTTAGATCAGTGGGTGAACTTCTTGAAAATCAATATCGTGTTGGTTTGCTCAAAATGGATAGAGCAATTAAAGAGCGATTAAGCTCTCTTGAGGTTGATAATATTATGCCTCAGGATATTATCAACGCAAAGCCAGTTGCTGCCTCAATCAAAGAATTTTTTGGAACAAGTCAGTTAAGCCAATTCATGGATCAAACAAATCCATTAAGTGAAATTACTCATAAAAGAAGAGTTTCAGCTCTTGGTCCTGGAGGATTAAATAGAGAAAGAGCTGGTTTCGAAGTAAGGGATGTTCATCAAACTCATTATGGTAGAATTTGTCCAATCGAAACACCTGAGGGTGCAAATATTGGATTAATTAACAGTTTAGCCTCATATTCAAGAATTAACCAATACGGCTTTATTGAAACACCCTACAGAATTGTCAAAAATGACAAAGTTACTAATGATGTTATTTATTTAAGCGCAATTAATGAAGAAGACTTTGTTATTGCTCAGGCAAATTCTGAAGTTAATAATGATGGTAAATTTGTAAATAAGGTTGTTAGTTCAAGAAAAAATGGAGAGTTTATTAATGCTGAAATTGATGCAATTGACCTTATGGATGTATCTCCTCAACAACTAGTTTCAGTTGCCTCATCTTTAATACCTTTTTTAGAAAATGATGATGCTAATAGAGCTTTAATGGGCTCAAATATGATGAGACAAGCAGTTCCACTTATTAAACCCAAGGCACCGCTTGTAGGTACTGGTATGGAATATACTGTTGCAAAAGATAGTGGATCAACTTTGATAGCTAGAAGAGAAGGCATCGTTGACCAATTAGATGCAAATAGAATAGTAATTAGAGTAACAGATAAAAAAGATAATTCACTTAATAAAATAGATATTTATAATTTACAAAAATTTCAAAGATCTAATCAGAATACATGTATTAATCAAAGACCTCTTGTTAATGTTGGAGATCAGGTAAAGAAAAATCAAGTAATAGCTGATGGTCCTGCAACTGATTTGGGAGAACTCGCTCTTGGAAGAAATGTATTAGTTGCATTTATGCCATGGAATGGATACAATTTTGAAGACTCTATCTTAATATCTGAAAAAGTAGTTCAGGATGATGTTTTTACTTCAATACACGTAGAAGAGTTTGAAGTAATGGCTCGCGATACTAAACTTGGTCCTGAAGATGTGACAAGAGATATTCCTAATGCCAGTGAAGAAATGCTTGTAAACCTTGATGAGACTGGAATAGTTTATGTAGGAGCTGAAGTTTCATCTGGAGATATTTTAGTTGGTAAAGTTACTCCAAAAGGTGAGTCTCCCATGACTCCTGAAGAAAAATTACTAAGGGCTATATTTGGAGAAAAAGCAGCAGACGTTAAGGATACTAGTTTAAGAGTACCTCCAGGAGTTAAAGGAACTGTTGTTGAGATAAGAGTTTTTTCAAGAAGAGGTATCGAAAAAGATGAAAGAGCTATAAGTATTGAAAATTTTCAAATAGAAATGATTTCAAGAGATAGAGAAGATGAGTTACATATTCTTCAGAAAAGTTTCGGAAATCACTTAAAAGAATTACTTACAGGTAAGAAATTTGTATCAGGAATAAATGATATCGAAAAGAAAACTAAACTTAGTTTTGAGCAGCTAGATAACTTGAGTTTAGATGATTTGATAAAGATTAATATTGAAGAAGAAAGTACCACTACTAACATAGAGTCTTTAATTAAAAATTTTGAAAACCAACTTGGAAATATAAATCAAAAATTTGAAAATAAGATTGATAAAATTCAAAGTGGCGATGAATTATTGCCTGGAGTTCTTAAATTAATTAAAGTTTTTATTGCTGTAAAAAGAAAACTACAACCAGGTGATAAAATGGCAGGTAGACACGGGAACAAAGGAGTTATTTCTAAGATTTGTCCCGTAGAAGATATGCCATATCTTGAAGATGGAAGGCCCGTTGATATAGTTTTAAATCCACTTGGTGTCCCGAGTCGTATGAATATTGGTCAAATTCTTGAAACTCATTTGGGATGGGCTTCAGCCTCTTTAGGGAATCAAGTTAAAGAAATGATTTCACAATTGAAAGTTGATGGCCAAACCGAAAACCTTCAAGAGAAACTTTTAGAAATTTATGACTATAAAGATCATAAAGAAGAAATTCTAAAAATGAATGATGATCAGATGTTAGAACTTGCAGAAAACTTGAAAGATGGAATTCCATTTGCAACTCCAGTTTTTGATGGAGCAAAGGAAAAAGATATTACTGAGTTGTTAGAAAAATCAGGGGTATCTAAAACTGGACAAGAAGTATTATATGATGGTGTTACTGGAGAAAAATTTGAAAGACCTGTAACAGTTGGTTATGTCTATATGCTAAAATTGCATCATTTAGTAGATGAAAAAATCCATGCTAGATCAATTGGCCCTTATAGTCTTGTTACTCAACAACCTTTAGGTGGTAAAGCTCAATTTGGCGGTCAAAGATTTGGGGAAATGGAAGTATGGGCCCTTGAAGCTTATGGAGCAGCCTATACACTTCAAGAAATATTAACAATAAAATCAGACGATGTAGCTGGACGAACTAAAGTTTATGAATCAATAGTAAAAGGTGATAATAACTTTGAGTCAGGAACCCCTGAGTCTTTTAATGTTATGGTTAAAGAGCTTCGATCTCTTGGTCTAAATTTAGAATTTAAAAATAATGTTAAATCAAAAGAATCTATAGAAAGTAAGGTGTCTGAAAATGAATAGAGAACTAGTAAATATTTTTAATCAAAATCAAGGAATTCAAAATTTTAATAGCTTAAAAATATCCATTGCAAGCCCTGAAGATGTTCGCTCTTGGTCTTTTGGCGAAATTAAAAAGCCAGAAACCATAAACTACCGTACATTTAAGCCAGAAAAAGATGGACTTTTTTGTTCAAGAATATTTGGGCCAGTTAAAGATTATGAGTGTCTTTGTGGAAAATATAAGAGAATGAAGTTTAGAGGAATAATTTGTGAAAAATGTGGCGTTGAGGTTACTCTATCAAAAGTTAGACGTGATAGAATGGGTCACATAGAACTTGCTGCACCAGTTTCACATATTTGGTTTATGAAATCACTTCCAAGTCGTATTGCTACATTACTTGATATGACGATTAAGAATCTTGAAAAAGTCTTATATTTTGAACAGTTTATTGTAGTTGAGTCAGGACTTACTGATTTAAAAAAAGGAGAAGTAATTTCTGAAGAGCAATATATTGACTATCAAGATGAATTTGGAGAAGATGCTTTTAGTGCAGCAATCGGAGCTGAAGCGATTGAGCAGATGTTAATGAACATTGACTTAACCTCTGATTTTGAAAAAACTAAAGAAGAACTTAATGACACTAAATCTGAGCTCAAAAAAACAAAATTAACTAAAAGAATTAAATTAATAGAGTCATTTATAGTTTCAAAAAATAAGCCAGAATGGATGATTTTGAGAGTTCTACCTGTTATTCCTCCAGAACTAAGACCTTTAGTACCTCTTGATGGAGGAAGGTTTGCTACAAGTGACTTAAATGATTTGTACAGAAGGGTAATTAACAGAAATAACAGATTAAAAAGATTAATAGATCTTCGCGCTCCTGACATAATTATTAGAAATGAAAAGAGAATGCTTCAAGAGTCTGTTGACGCTCTTTTTGATAATGGAAGAAGAGGTAGAGTTATAACTTCAACGAATAAAAGACCTCTGAAATCACTTTCTGATATGCTTAAAGGTAAGCAGGGTCGATTTAGACAAAATTTACTTGGGAAAAGAGTTGATTATTCAGGCAGATCAGTAATAGTTGTTGGTCCAAGCTTAATGTTACATCAGTGTGGAATTCCAAAAAAAATGGCTTTGGAACTTTTCAAACCATTTATTTTTCACAAGTTAGATATTTATGGATGGGCTAATACAATTAAAGCCGCAAAAAAACTTGTAGAAAAAGAAGATCCAAGAGTATGGGATATTTTAGAAGAAGTAATAAGAGAGCACCCAGTCCTTCTTAATAGGGCGCCAACTCTTCATAGATTGGGAATACAGGCTTTTGAACCTGTCCTAATAGAGGGTAAGTCTATACAGTTACATCCATTGGTATGTACTGCATTTAATGCTGACTTTGATGGTGATCAAATGGCTGTGCATGTACCATTAAGTTTAGAAGCTCAGCTTGAGGCAAGAGTTCTAATGATGAGTACAAACAATATATTATCTCCATCTAGTGGTAAACCGATAATAGTCCCATCTCAAGATATTGTATTAGGGATATACTATCTATCGATAATGAGAGAAAATCAAAAAGGTGAAAATAGATTCTTTTTAGATATTAATGAAATATTAAAAGCTTTAGAAAATAAAGATATATCATTGCATTCAAAAATAATATCAAGAATAAAAAATTTTAAAGGAGAAGTTTTAAAAGTAGAGACTACTCCAGGCAGAATGATATTGTCAAATGCTCTTCCAAAAAATAAAAATATTAGTTTTGAGATGATTAATAAAACATTAACAAAAAAAGAAGTAAGCAATATTATTGATAGTGTTTACAGATTTTGTGGTCAAAAAGAGACTGTTTTATTTGCTGACCACATTATGCAAATTGGCTTTAAGTATGCGGCTATTGCTGGAATTTCGTTTGGTAAAGATGATTTAATTATACCTGATGAAAAGAAAAAACTTCTTGCAGATACTCAAAGCAAAGTTCAAGAGTATGAAAATCAATATCAAGATGGTTTAATTACTCAAGGAGAAAAATATAATAAAGTTGTTGATGCTTGGTCAGAATGTACAAATAAAGTAGCAGATAAAATGCTTGATGCAATTTCAAATCCAGAAGATGATAAACCTATTAATTCAGTCTATATGATGGCACATTCTGGAGCAAGAGGATCAGCAGCACAGCTTAAGCAGTTAGCCGGAATGAGAGGTTTAATGGCAAAACCATCTGGTGAAATAATTGAAAACCCTATAAAATCAAATTTCAAAGAAGGGTTAACGGTATTAGAATATTTTACCTCAACTCATGGTGCTAGGAAAGGTCTTGCTGATACTGCTTTAAAAACTGCAAGCAGCGGATATCTTACAAGACGACTTGTTGATGTTGCTCAAGATGCAGTTATAAGAGAAGTAGATTGTGGGACAAAAAAAGGCGTTACTGTTGAAGAAATAGTTGAGTCAGGAAACATTACATCACCTCTCTCAGAAAGAGTGTTGGGCAGAACTCCTTGTGAAGATTTAAAAGATAATGATGACCAATTAATTGTTAGAGCTGGAGATATAATTGAAGAAAAACATTTAGATAAAATAGTAAAATTAGATCTTAGAGCGCTCAAAATAAGATCAGTTCTTACCTGTGAAACTGAAAATGGCATATGTGCAAAATGCTATGGTAGAGATTTAGCTCGTGGAACATCAGTTAATATAGGTGAGGCAGTTGGAATTATTGCTGCTCAATCTATAGGAGAGCCAGGAACTCAATTAACTATGAGAACATTTCACATAGGAGGAGCTGCTAGTTCTTCTGTAGAACAATCTAATTCCCAAGCACCAATTGATGGAAAATTAAAATTTGAAAATATCAAATTAATTAAAGATAAATTCTCTAACTCAATCATCTTAAGTCGAAATGGAAAAATTAAGATTGAAAACAGTGGTGTTGAAAAATACTCGATAAATATTCCTTTTGGTTCAAAAATTTTTGTTAAAGATGGTCAAGATGTTAAATCAAATCAAACTATTGCTGAATGGGATCCTTACACTTTGCCTATAATAGCAGAAAGAGACGGATTTATTAAATATATTGATTTAAAACAAGGAATTTCATTTAGAGAGGCAATTGATGATACTACAGGTATTTCTAGCAAAATTGTAATTGATTGGAGTCAAAATCCTAAATCGAAAAATTTCAAACCTGCAATTAATATTCAAGAATCTTTTTCTTCTGAAGAAGTAGACACTGATATTTTTTCAAATTATCCAATGTCAATTGATACAATCTTGAGTGTAGAAGATGGACAGGAAGTTTATGCGGGACAAGTTTTAGCAAGAATACCTAAGGAGTCATCTAAAACTAAAGATATTACTGGTGGATTACCTAGGGTTGCAGAATTGTTTGAAGCTAGAAAACCAAAAGACCCAGCTATAATGTGTGAAATTGATGGTAAAATTTCATTTGGTAAAGATTACAAAAATAAAAGAAGACTTATAATTAATAGTTTAGATGAAAGCGAAACATTTGAAATATTAATTCCAAGAGCAAAGTACTTAAATGTGCAAGAAGATGATTTTGTAAAAAAAGGAGATATTCTTGTTGAGGGAACTCCAGTGCCTCATGATATTTTAAGAATACTTGGAGTAGAAGAATTAGCAAGGTATTTGGTTAAGGAAGTTCAGTCAGTATATAAACTTCAGGGTGTTTATATAAATGATAAACATATAGAAACTATAGCAAGACAAATGCTTCAGAAAGTTTTAATAAAAAAATCTGGAGACTCAAGTTTAATGAATGGTGAGCAGGTTCATAAAAAAGACATCATAAAACTTAATGCTGAACTTGCAGCTAATGGTAAACAAGTCGTTGAATATGAACCTATCCTACTTGGTATAACTAAAGCAAGTCTCCAAACTTCATCTTTCATTTCCGCCGCTTCTTTCCAAGAAACTACAAAAGTTTTAACTGATGCAGCGACACTTGGAAAAATAGACCCTTTAAAAGGTTTAAAAGAAAATGTCATTGTAGGAAGGCTTATACCAGCCGGAACTGGTAGGATAACTTCAGAATATGAGCGTTTAGCTAGTATAAAAGATAAAGAAATTCTTGAACAAAGGAATAGACTTGCAAATATTGAAATTAGCTAAAAAACTGATATATTTCCTTGACTTTTTTACTATGAATTAATAAAGACCCCTACCATTTGTTGATGGTAGTGGAAAATAAATTCCAAACGCTTAACAAAGGACTAATTGATGCCTACTATAAACCAACTAGTACGTAAGGGCCGCAACCCTCAAAAGAAAAGAAATAAAGTACCCGCTTTATCTTCTTGCCCTCAAAAAAGAGGTGTATGTACTAGAGTCTATACAACAACTCCAAAAAAACCAAATTCAGCTTTAAGAAAAGTAGCAAGAGTCAAATTGACTAATGGCCAAGAGGTCTCTGCATATATACCTGGGGAAGGCCACAATTTGCAAGAGCACTCAGTAGTTTTGTTAAGAGGTGGTAGAGTTAAAGATCTACCCGGTGTAAGGTACCATATATTAAGAGGAACCTTGGATACGCAAGGTGTAAGCACAAGAAAGCAAAGAAGATCTCTTTATGGGGCTAAGAAACCAAAGTAAGTTATTATGTCTAGAAGAAGAGCAGCAGAAAAAAGAACCATACTCCCTGATCACAAGTTTAAAGATATAGTTTTAGCTAAATTTATGAATAGGATAATGATTGACGGTAAAAAATCAATTTCTGAAAAAATTGTTTACGGAGCATTTGATCTAGTTTCAAAAAAGACTGACAAAGAACCAATAGATTTTTTTCATGAAGCTCTTAACAATGTAAAACCTTCTTTAGAGGTTAGGTCAAGAAGAGTAGGAGGTGCAACTTATCAAGTTCCTATGGAAGTGAGGCCAAAAAGAGCTCAGACCCTTGCTATGAAATGGATTGTTGATTCTGCATTAAAAAGAAATGAAAAAACTATGCGTGAAAGAGTTGCAAATGAAATATTTGATGCATTTAATAATAAAGGAAATGCAGTTAAAAAAAGAGAAGAAACGCACAAAATGGCTGAATCGAATAGAGCATTCTCTCATTTTAGGTGGTAACAAATGTCTAGATCTCATTCATTAGATAAATATCGAAATATTGGCATCATGGCTCATATTGATGCCGGCAAAACTACTACAACTGAAAGAATTTTATATTATACAGGAAAATCTCATAAAATTGGCGAGGTTCACGATGGTGCAGCAACAATGGATTGGATGGAGCAAGAGCAAGAAAGAGGAATAACTATTACTTCTGCGGCAACAACATGCTTTTGGAATGATCATAGAATAAACATAATTGATACACCAGGTCACGTTGATTTTACAATTGAAGTTGAGAGATCTCTTAAAGTTCTTGATGGAGCAGTCGCAATTTTTGATGGGGTTGCAGGTGTTGAGCCTCAATCTGAAACAGTATGGAGACAAGCTGATAAATATAATGTTCCAAGAATGTGTTTTATTAATAAATTAGATAGAACTGGAGCTAATTTTTTTATGTGTGTAGATATGATACCTGATCGATTAGGCTCTTACCCTCTTGTTTTACAATTACCAATAGGTATTGAAAGTAATTTAAAAGGTGTTGTTGATCTTGTCTCAAATAACGCAATTATATGGCAAGATGAAAGTTTAGGTGCTAAATTTGATGTTGTTGATATTCCTGAAGATTTAAAAACTAAAGCAAATGAATATAGAGAAAAATTAATTGAAAAAGCAGTAGAAGAAGATGATTCAATTATGGAAAGCTATCTTGATGGTAGGGAACCATCAATAGAAGATTTAAAAAAATGTATCAGGATGGGAACAATTAAAGGATCATTTGTTCCAGTTCTTACTGGTTCAGCTTTTAAAAATAAAGGAGTTCAGCCATTGTTAGATGCTGTTATTGATTATATGCCATCTCCAATCGATGTAGCAAATGTAAAAGGTAGTGATATTAACGATGAAAATAAAGAACTTACTAGAGGTTGTGACGATAGTGAGCCTTTTAGTGCACTTGCATTTAAAATCATGACAGACCCTTTCGTAGGTAGTTTAACATTTACAAGAATTTATTCTGGTACAATTAACGCTAAAGATTCAGTTCTTAATTCAGTTTCTGGAAAAAAGGAAAATATAGGAAGAATGCTTTTAATGCATGCAAATAATAGAGAAGAAATAAAAACAGCTAATGCTGGTGATATTGTTGCTTTAGTTGGTTTAAAAGATGTTACTACTGGAGAAACATTGTGCGATATTAATCAACCAATTATACTTGAGAAAATGGATTTTCCAGATCCAGTAATTGAAGTAGCAGTAGAACCTAAAACAAAAGCAGATCATGAAAAAATGGGCTCAGCTCTTGGCAGGTTAGCCCAAGAGGACCCAAGTTTTAGAGTTACAACCGATCATGAAAGTGGTCAAACAATAATAAAAGGAATGGGTGAACTTCATTTAGAAATACTTGTTGATAGAATGAAAAGAGAATTTAAGGTTGAGGCTAACGTAGGAGCACCTCAAGTAGCTTATAGAGAAACAATTTCTAGCTCTTTTGATGTTGATTATACTCATAAAAAACAATCTGGTGGTGCAGGTCAGTTTGCTAGAGTGAAAATAACTTTTGAACCAGGTGAGCCAGGAAGTGGATATGAATTTATTAATAAAATCAAAGGCGGCAATATTCCAACTGAACTTATTCCGGGAGTTGAAAAAGGTCTTATAGCTCAGCAACAAACTGGAGTTATGGCTGGCTTTCCATGTATAGATTTCAAAGCAACTCTTACTGACGGAGCATATCATGATGTTGACTCAAGCGTATTAGCTTTTGAAATTGCTTCAAGAGCAGCATTTAGAGAAGGAATAAATAAAGCAAACCCAGTTTTACTTGAACCTATGATGAAGGTTGAAGTTGTAACACCAGAAGAATATATGGGTGACGTTATAGGTGATCTGAATAGCAGAAGAGGTCAAGTGCAAGAAATGTCTACGAGAGGTAATGCTAATGTCGTTGATGCTATGGTTCCTTTAGCAAATATGTTTGGATATGTTAACAATTTAAGATCTTTATCACAAGGTAGGGCAAATTATTCAATGCAATTTGATCATTATGAACAAGTACCATCAAATGTAGCTGAAGAAGTAAAGGCAAAATTAGCATAATGGATTCACAAAATATTAGAATTAGATTAAGAGGATTTGACAATACACTTTTAGATAATAGCACAAGTGATATTATCAATACCGCTAAGAGGACAGGAGCGAAAGTTAAAGGACCAATTCCTCTGCCTACCAAATATGAAAAATTTACCGTAAATAAATCTCCACACGTAGATAAAAAAAGCCGTGACCAACTTGAAATAAGAACTCATAATAGATTAATTGATATTATCGATCCCACTCCTCAAACAATTGATGCATTGATGAAGCTTGATTTATCTGCAGGTGTAGAAGTAGATATTAAGATTTAATATGAAAAAAAGAACTGGACTAATTGGAACAAAAATTGGTAACTCATCTTTTTACGATGATTTTGGTAAATCTTTACCAGTTACTATATTAAAAATTGATGAGTGCGTTGTGTCTGAAATTAAGACTATTGAAAAAAATGGTTACTCATCTATTCAATTAGTTTCAATTGATGGAAAAAAAGAAATAAAAAAGTTAAAAAAACCTCAACAACAAAAATTTGCTAATTTAAATATAAATCCAAAAAAAGTTATTAAAGAATTTAGGGTTGATCAGGATAATATATTAGAGGTTGGATCAACTTTAAACGTTTCTCACTTTAAACCTGACCAATATGTTGATGTTACTTCAATTTCCATCGGTAAAGGATTTGCTGGAGTTATGAAAAGACACAATTTTGGTGGATTAAGAGCATCGCATGGTGTTTCTGTCTCTCATAGATCTCATGGATCTACAGGGCAAAATCAGGATCCAGGTAAGGTATTTAAAGGAAAAAAAATGGCAGGTCACATGGGCTCTAAAAAAGTAACTATTCAGAATCTCAAAGTAGTTGAGGTAGATAAAGTAAATAATTTACTGGTAATAAAAGGGTCAGTTCCAGGAAAGAAAAACTCTATAATAATTATTAAGGACTCAATTAAGAAAAATTAAATATGAAAAAAGAACTTTTAAATTTTGAAAATAAAAAAATCAAAGACATCAATATCAATGAAACTGTCTGGGGCATTAAAGTTTTACCTGACATAATTCATCAATATTTAAGATATCAAAATGCAAAATCTCGACAAGGTTCTCACAAGACTAAATCAAGGTCTGAAGTAAATGGAAGAGCCAAAAAACCCTTTTCACAAAAAGGTACTGGTAATGCAAGACAAGGTAGCAGTAAACCACCACACTTTAGAGGCGGGGCAACTTCAATGGGACCTGTAAATAGAGATCACTCAATATCTCTTAATAAAAAAGAGAAAGTTTTGGCATTGAAGTCCGCTTTATCATCAAAAATGTCTGAAAATAATATAATCTTTATTAATTCATTTGGTATTGAAACTCATAAAACTAAAAATTTAAATTCTAAATTATCTAAATTTAATTTTAAATCAGCTCTCTTTGTTTATGGCGGTGAGGTTATTGATGAAAACTTCAAAAAAGCATCATCAAATTTACCAAGAGTATCTTCTCTCTCATATAAAGGAATAAATGTAAAAGATATAATTTCTTATGAAAAAATATTCATTGAAGAAAAATCTATTAAAGAAATTTCAGAGAGGCTCTCATGAAAAAATTTAAAATTATTTCAAATCAGCGAGCTCTTAGTCTCATAAAAAGCCCAATAATGACTGAAAAATCTACTAATTTAAATCAATTTAATAAATATAGTTTTTTTGTATCTAAAGACTCAAATTCTTCTGAAATAAAACAAGCCATTGAGAATATATTTAGAGTGAAAGTTATTAAAATTAATACTCTTATAAATAGAGGAAAATTGAAATCCTTTAAAGGTTCGTTAGGATATAAAAAGGATCAAAAAAAAGCTATCGTTACTCTAGCTGAAGGTAATACAATAGACTCTTCTTTGGGGATTAAATAATGTTGATTAAACTAAAACCAAATACACCTGGGCAAAGAGGTACAGTATTAGTTTCAAAAAAACATTTATCTAAGGAATCTCCATTTAAATCACTTCTAAAACCTATACCATCATCTGGTGGTAGAAATAATCAGGGAAGAATTACATCCAGACGAAAAGGTGGAAGAGTAAAAAGAAAATATAGAGAAATAGATTTTAAGAGAAATAAATTTGATATTAACGCTGAGGTTATAAGAAACGAATATGATCCTAATAGATCTGCTTTTATATCACTTGTTAAATACGATGATGGAGAATTTAGATATATTCTTTGTCCGAAAGCGCTTAAAGTAGGAGATAAAATAATATCTGGTGAAAATGTAGAAATTAAAGATGGAAACACACTTCCACTTAAAAATATACCTGTAGGGTCAAGTGTTCATAATATCGAAATGAAACCTGGAGCAGGAGGTCAACTTGTTAGATCTGCTGGAACATCAGCTCAAATAATTTCAAAAGAGGAAACTAGCGTTCAAATCAAATTAGTATCAGGCGAAATAAGACTTATTAATAAAAATTCTATGGCAACAATTGGTGTACTGTCTAACCCAGATAATAAAAATACTAAATTAGGTAAGGCTGGAAGAAATAGATATTTAGGCAAAAGACCAAAAGTAAGAGGGGTTGTTATGAATCCAGTTGATCACCCACATGGTGGAGGTGAAGGAAGAACTTCAGGCGGAAGGCACCCAGTTACTCCATGGGGAGTTTCTACTAAAGGAAAGAAAACAAGAAGAAATAAAAAAACTAATGTTTTTATAATTAAGAAAAGGAAAAAATAATGACAAGATCTGTATGGAAAGGACCTTTTGTTGATGTAACATTGATCAAAAAAGCAAAAAAAATATCAGATTCAGGCAGAAAAGAAGTTATTAAAACTTGGTCTCGAAGATCTACTATATTACCACAATTTGTTGGTTTAACTTTTGGAGTTTATAATGGACAAAAGTTTGTCCCAGTAAGTGTAACTGAACATATGGTAGGTCATAAGCTTGGAGAGTTTTCTCCAACAAGAACTTTTAAGGGCCATACGGCTGCAGACAAAAAGGCGGGAAAATGAATCAAGATTTAATAGCAAAAGCAAAAGATAATACTATTAGGACAAGCCCTCTTAAACTTGCAAATATTGCAAGATCTATAGTTAACAAGAAAGCTAATAATGCTGTTAACCAATTAAAATTTTCAAATAAGAGAATATCTAATAATGTTTTGAAAGTTTTAAATGCCGCAATTGCAAATGCGGAAAATAATAAGCAATTAGATATAGATAATCTTTATATTAAAGAAGCATTTGTTGGCAAAAGTCTAACAATGAAAAGATTTAGACCTAGAGCTAAAGGTAGGGCTTCTAGTATTATAAAACCATTCAGTAAACTCACTATCATAGTTGAAGAAAGATCAAAAATAGAAAAAGGCAAGGATAAATAATGGGTCAAAAAGTTAATCCAAATGGTTTCAGATTAGGTGTAAATAAAACATGGTCTTCCAGGTGGTTCTCTAAATCTGATTATGCGAAATTTCTACATCAAGATTTAGAAATTAAGAATTACGTTGAGAAAAAATTAAAAAATGCCAGTATTGCAAAAATAAATATTGAAAGAGCAGCAAAAAAATTAAGAATTTCAATATATAGTTCTAGGCCAGGAATTATAATTGGAAAAAAAGGTGCAGATATTGAAGATCTTAAAAATAAGCTAAGTAAGTTATCTAACTTAGATGTTTTTGTAGACATTAAAGAAGTTAGAAAGCCTGAGGTTGAGGCTAAATTAGTTGCCGAAAATATAGCGAGTCAATTAGAAAAGAGAGTTTCTTTTAGAAGAGCAATGAAAAAAGGTGTTCAATCTTCTATGCGACTTGGAGCTAAAGGAGTTAAAATTTTATGTAGTGGTAGACTAGGTGGAGCAGAGATAGCAAGAAATGAAAAGTATCATGAAGGAAGCGTTCCTCTTCACACACTAAGAAGCGATATAGATTACGCAACAGCTGAAGCTGAAACTACTTATGGAATAGTTGGTATTAAGGTCTGGATTAATAAAGGTTTAATTCTAAGTAAAGATCCCTACGCGAGTGAAAAAAAACAAATTGAACAAGGGAGTGTCAGATAATGAATATGCTATCTCCCAAAAAAACAAAATTCAGAAAGCAATTTAAAGGAAGAATTCATGGAAGTGCAAAAGGAAACTTTACACTTAACTATGGAAGTTATGGTTTAAAAGCTATGGAACCTGAAAGAGTAACATCTAGACAAATTGAATCTGCAAGAAAGGCAATAACCAGGCATCTAAAAAGAGCAGGTAAAATGTGGATTAGAATATTTCCAGATGTACCCGTATCAAAAAAACCAGCTGAGGTTAGGATGGGAAAAGGCAAAGGTTCAAATGAATTTTGGGCATGCAGAATTAAGCCAGGCAGGATTATGTTTGAAGTTGATGGAGTTAGTATTGATGATGCAAGAAGAGCAATGACATTGGCAGCAGCAAAATTGCCAATTAAATGTAAATTTGTTGAGAGAAATATATAATGGTTGATAAGATAAAAAATATTAAGCAAATAAAATCAGAAATCATGATTTTAAAAAAATCAATTATGAACTTAAAATTTCAAAAATCAACTGGTCAACTTGAAAAAACATCGGAGATAAAAAATATTCGAGTAAAAATATCGAGATTAAAAACACAGATCTCAAAGTTAAATGGAGAAAGTAATGCCTAAAAGAATATTAACAGGAACAGTAGTTTCTTCAAATACAAACAAAACAATAGTTGTGAGAGTTACAAGGAGAGTACAACATAAATTGTATAAAAAAATTATAAGCCAATCAAAAAAATATCATGCTCATGATGAAAAGAATTCTTTTAAAGTTGGCGATATCGTTAAAATTATTGAATCCAAACCTATTTCAAAACTTAAATCATGGATTGTTTTGAATGATAATGAGGAGAATTTATAAAAATGATTCAAATGCAATCTAACTTATTTGTTGCTGATAATTCTGGTGCTAGAAAAATCCAGTGTATTAAAGTTTTAGGTGGCTCTAAAAGAAGATTTGCCTCTATAGGAGACATAATTGTTGTTTCAATCAAAGATGCGATTCCAAGAGCTAAAGTAAAAAAAGGTGAAGTTTTTAAGGCTGTTGTCGTTCGAACATCAAAAGAATTTTCACGTAATGATGGTTCTACAATAAGATTTGATAAAAATGCTGCAGTACTATTAGACAAACAGGAAGAACCTATAGCAACAAGAATTTTTGGTCCTGTAACTAGGGAATTAAGAACAAAAAAGTTTATGAAAATAATTAGTTTAGCGCCAGAGGTACTTTAATGAAAAATAAAATCAAACTTAAAAAAGGTGACGAAGTCATAGTTATAGCAGGAAAGGATAAAGGTAAAAGAGGAAAAATTGTTCGTGTAATTCCAGGTTTAAGGAAGGTGATAGTAACAGATATTAACAAATATAAGAAGCATCAAAAACCAGGGAATAACGAGCCAGGTGGTATTATAGAAAAAGATATGCCGCTCCATCTTTCAAACGTTGCTTTTTATGATTCTTCATCAAATAAAGGAATCAGAGTGGGTTACATATTTAATAAAGATGGTAAAAAAATGAGAATAAATAAAAAATCAGGAAAAGAAATATAAGATGAGTAGATTACAAGAACAATATAAATCAGAGATCTCTAAAAGTTTATTTAGTAAACTTAACTGTAAAAATTTACATGAAGTTCCTAAAATTTATAAAATTGTTCTGAATATTGGGCTTGGAGAAGCTAAAGATGACACAAAAATTGTAGATAAAGCTCAAGAAGAATTATCACTAATCGCAGGTCAAAAAGCAGTTAAAACAAAAGCAAAAAAAGCAATAGCAGGATTTAAAATAAGAGCTGGCATGCCTTTAGGTGTTTCAGTTACTTTGAGAAATAAAATAATGTATGAATTTCTTGATAGATTAATAAATATTGCCATCCCTAGAATAAGGGATTTTAGAGGTTTAGAAACTAATAGTTTTGATGGTAATGGAAATTATTCTTTTGGGATTAAAGAACAAATAATTTTTCCTGAAATTAATTATGACAATATTGATAAAGTTAGAGGATTAAATATTACAATTTGTACAACTGCTAAGAACAATGAAGATAGCTTAGAATTATTAAAATTTTTTAATATGCCTTTTAAAGGTAAGGAAACAAATTAGGAGAGAAATGGCAAAACTTAGTTCAATACAGAAAAATTCAAATAGATTAAAACTTATTAAAAAATTTAGTAATAAAAGAAAATCTCTTAAAAAGAGTGTAATGAAAAAAGACTTATTAATAGAAGAGAGATTAAAATTTCAAAATAAACTAAATGATCTTCCAAGAAACAGTTCGTCAATTCGTTATAGAAATAGATGTAAATTAACTGGAAGGACTAGAGGAGTATATAGAAAGTTTGAACTTTCTAGGATTAAAATCAGGGAGCTTTCAATGTCAGGTGATTTACCCGGCGTTGTTAAGTCAAGTTGGTAGGAGGTTGTAGATGTCATTTAATGATGCATTATCAGATATGTTAGCAAGAATAAAAAATGCTCATAAAGCAAGAAAATCTTTTACTTCATGTTATAAATCGAAGTTAAATTTAAATGTTTTAACAGTGCTCAAGGAAGAGGGCTATATAAGAGACTTCAAGAATATAGAAGTAAGAGAAGGTATTTCTAACATTCAAATTGATTTAAAATATTATAATGGTGATCCTGTTATTAAAAATATTAAGAGGGTTTCAAAGCCAGGCATAAGAGTATATTCAAAAATATCTGATTTACCAAAAATTTATGGGGGATTAGGTATATCAATTTTGTCTACACCAAAGGGTGTAATGTCTGATAGTCAGGCAAGAAAAAACAATGTTGGTGGAGAAATACTCTGCGAGGTATTTTAATTATGTCAAGAATTGGTCAAAATAGTATAAAAATCGATAGAGATATTTCTTGTAGTTTTCAAAATGGAAGCTTTAATGCAAAAGGAAAACTTGGTGAAATGAGTATATTAGTTGATCCTCTTTACACAGTTGATATTCTAGAAAATGAAATTTTAGTAAAACCTATAGAAGAAAAAGATAAACAAAATCCTAATTGGGGAACAATGAGATCATTAATTTCCAATATTGTGATAGGTGTTAGCAAAGGTTTTTCTAAAACTCTTGAATTGAATGGAACGGGATATAGAGCTAGTGTTTCAGGAACTAGCCTTAATTTGCAGCTTGGTTTTAGTCATGATATCAATCATGAAATACCTAAAGAAGTCAAAATCGAGTGTCCAAAGCAAAATATAATTAAATTATCAAGCTTTAACAAAGAAATTTTAGGTGCTACTGCTGCAAAAATTAGGTCATATAGAAAACCAGAACCTTTTAAAGGTAAAGGTATTAAATATGAAAATGAGTTTATATTTAGAAAAGAAGGTAAGAAAAAGTAAAGGCTTAATATATGGTTGATAAGAGAACTAAGAGAATTAGAAATAAGATAAAAAAAGTCTCCTCAAGAAATAGACTTTCTATATTTAGATCAAACAACCATATCTATGCACAAGTTATTGATGATTCAAAAGGCATAACTCTTGCTTGTGCTTCAACTCTAGAAAAGGATTTAATAAAATCACAAAATGGACGAAAAGAATTAGCAGAAATTGTTGGAAGAACTATCGCAAAAAGATTGATGGACAAAGGTATTAAAGATGTTGCTTTTGATAAGGGTGGATACAAATATCATGGACTAATAAAAATACTAGCTGACTCAGCAAGAGCAGAAGGTTTAAACTTTTAAGGTATAATTATGATTGATAATGATAATAAAGATTTTAGAGAACATCTAGTAACAATAAATAGAGTAGCAAAAGTAGTTAAGGGCGGAAGAAGATTTGGTTTTGCTGCTATTATGATAGTTGGTGATAGTAAAGGAAGAGTAGGATATGGAACTGGTAAAGCAAAAGAAGTTCCTGAAGCAGTAAGAAAAGCAACTGAAGATGCAAAAAATAAAATGGTCAGAGTTCACCTAAAAGACAATAGAACTTTACATCATGATGTTGTGGGCAGATTTGGAGCTGGTAAAGTTGTTTTAAGATCTGCAGCACCGGGAACTGGAATAATTGCTGGAGGACCAATGAGAGCTCTTTTTGAGTCTTTAGGTATAAAAGATGTTGTTGCTAAATCAACTGGAACATCAAATCCACACAATATGCTTAAGGCAACCTTTAATGCATTTAAACAATCTGAATCACCAAAATCAACTGCTGCAAAAAGATCTAAAAAAATATCTGAAGTAGTGGGTTTAAAGCAGGATTAGAATAAAAGATAGGTAAAAAAATGAGAATTAATCAACTAACTTCTAATTTGACATCAAATAAAAAACGAAAGAGAAGAGGGAGAGGTTCGGGTTCAGGGCTTGGAAAGACAGCAGGTAGAGGTGTTAAGGGACAAAAATCTAGATCTGGAGTTTCAATAAATGGATTTGAAGGTGGTCAAATGCCTTTGTACAGAAGGTTACCTAAAAGAGGTTTTAAAAATATTTTTGAAAAAAAGATTCAAAATATTAATTTTGATACCATTTCAAATCTTATTAAAAACCACAATATTGACCCATCAAAAATTAAGGAGTCTGATTTGTTTGAAAAAAAAATCTTATCAAAATCAAAAGGGAATTTAAAGTTACTAAATGTTGGTGATATAAAAGATAAGATCAATATTGAAATTTCTTATGCATCAAAATCTGCTGTTGAAAAAATTGAAAAAAATGGTGGTAAAATAACCTTAACATCAACATAATATGGCTACAGCTTCAGAAAGACTTGCAAATAATTTAAATTTTGGTGCAATAGGAAAAGCAACAGAGTTAAGAAACCGTCTTCTTTTCACATTAGGGGCACTAATCGTTTTTAGACTGGGAACGTTTCTTCCTATTCCAGGTATTAATCCAGTTGCATTGCAACAATTTTTTGAACAACAATCTTCTGGTATCTTAGGTATTTTTGATACTTTTTCTGGAGGTGCTTTAGGAAGAATGGGTATTTTTGCTCTTGGAGTAATGCCATACATTTCTTCTTCAATCATAATGACGTTAATGCAATCAAGCATTCCACATCTAAAAAATTTAAAAGAACAAGGTTCAAAAGGAAGACGACAAATTCTTCAGTACACAAGATATGTAACAGTAATAATAGCTGCCCTACAAGGTTATGGTGTTTCTATAGGTTTAGAATCTATGCAGACTGCTTATGGCAATATTGTATTTGAACCTGGACTTTTTTTTAGAATTACTACAGTCATAACTCTTGTGGGTGGAACCATATTTCTTATGTGGCTAGGAGAGCAAATTAGTTCAAGAGGAGTTGGCAATGGTATCTCTCTAATTATTACAGCAGGTATTATTGCAAATTTACCCGGTGCTGTTGTAAGCACTTTGCAACTTGGAAGAACTGGTGAATTAAGTATTGCTTTCATACTTGGCATATTAATTTTAATACTCGGATTAATTATTTTTATAGTTTTTGTTGAAAAGGGACAAAGAAGACTTGTAGTTCAATACCCTAAAAGACAGGTTGGAAACAAGATTTATGGAGGTCAAAGCTCCCATCTACCTCTTAAGATTAATACTGCGGGAGTAATTCCAGTAATTTTTGCTTCATCAATTTTGCTTTTACCGAATACAATGTCTGGTTTTGGTGCAGGGTCTTCAAGTGATATTTTTTTATTTATTTCAAGTTATTTAGGAAGAGGGCAACCACTTTACCTAGCTCTTTTTGCAGCCATGATAATATTTTTTGGTTTTTTTTACACTGGAATTGTTTTTAATCCTGATGAACAAGCTGAAAACCTTAGAAAATATGGCGGTTTTATTCCAGGTATTAGGCCTGGAGAAAATACTTCTAAATATATTGACTATGTTTTGACGCGCCTAACAACAGTTGGAACAATTTATTTATCTCTTGTAGCTTTACTTCCTGAATTTTTAATATCTAAAACTTCAATACCTTTTTATTTGGGAGGTACTAGTTTATTAATAATAGTAGTTGTTATGATTGATTTTATTACTCAGGTTCAATCTCATCTTTTTCAACATCAGTATGAAGGTTTATTAAAAAAAACAAAACTAAAGGGCCGTAGATAATTAATGAAAATGATATTTTTTGGTCCTCCTGGGTCAGGAAAAGGAACTCAGGCAAAATTAATTGCAAAAAAATTAAATATTTTACATTTATCAACCGGTGATATTTTAAGAGATAAATTCGATGATAGTGATAAACTTTCCAAACAATTAAAGAAAATAATTTCGTCGGGAAACTTAGTTTCTGATAAAATTATAAATCAAATAATATCTAATAAACTAATAAGTAAAGTTTCTAGTGCAGGTTATATATTAGATGGTTATCCAAGAACAATTTCACAATCAGAATACCTTTTATCCTTTATGAAGAATAATAACATAATTATTGATCTAATCTTTGATTTTAAAATTGATTTCAAAATAGTTAAAGAAAGAATAATTCATAGATCTCTTAAAGAAAAAAGATCAGATGATAATTTAGATTCAATTAAAACACGTATAGATAATTATAGTAAAGAAACCTACCCAGTCTCCCAGTTTTTTTATAATAATTTTAGTCAAAACTACTTTACTATTGATGCTTCTCAAGAAGTTTTGCATATACAAAAAGAATTGATGAAAATTATAAAAAAAGGCGAAAATTAGGTGAAAATTAGCATTTCAAAGCTTGACTTAAGTGTATTATTTAATGTATGCACCCTCATTCATATTACAAATAGGTTTAACTAATGGCAAGGATTTCTGGAGTAAATATACCTACAAATAAAAAAATTAATGTAGCCCTTACTTATATTTTTGGTATTGGAAATAAAGTAGCTAATGATATTTGTTCTGAGGCATCAATTGATATTGCAAAAAGAGTAAGTGAGTTGAATGATGATGAACTTAACAAAATAAGAGATCTGATTGATCAAAAACAAACTGTTGAAGGAGACTTAAGGAGAAAAATATCATTAGATATAAAAAGACTTAATGACTTAGGTTGTTATAGAGGTTTGAGGCATAGAAAAAAACTACCTGTTAGAGGACAAAGAACTCATACAAATGCAAGAACAAGAAAAGGAAAAGCAGTAGCTATTGCTGGAAAGAAAAAAGTTACTAAGGGATAAAAGGGGATAAATATGTCAGATAAGAAAAAAGTAAAGACTAAGATAAAAAAGAAACTATCCTCAGGTGTAGCGCATATTGTTTCTTCCTTTAATAACACAATTATTACTATCACTGATGAAAATGGTAACGCTTTAGCATGGTCTTCTGCAGGTCATAAAGGTTTTAAAGGTTCAAGAAAATCTACACCTTATGCCGCTCAAATAGCTGCTGAGGATGTGGGAAACAAAGCTAAGGAATTTGGACTTAAAACATTAAAAGTTGAAGTGTCCGGTCCTGGCTCAGGAAGAGAGTCAGCATTAAGATCTCTTCAGGCTATAGGTTATATGATAACTTCAATAAAAGATGTTACGCCAATTCCTCACAATGGATGTAGACCCAGAAAAAGAAGAAGAGTTTAAATAAAAGGAGTATTAAGTGTTACAAAAAAATTGGATGGAACTTATTAAACCTAGTAAAATGGACGTAAATGTCCAAGAGAATGATGGTAGAAAAGGTAGGTTAATTGCTGAACCTTTAGAAAGAGGTTTTGGATTAACCTTAGGTAACGCAATTAGAAGAGTACTTTTATCATCTCTTCAAGGCGCAGCAATAACTTCTGTAAAAATAAAAGGGGTTGTTCATGAATTTTCTACAATACCAGGTGTAAAGGAAGATTTAACTGATATATTGTTAAATCTTAAAGCTATAGCAGTAAAAGTTCACTCTCCAGGTCTAAAAAAAATGTATATTAAGTCAAATGGATCTGGTGAAATTAGAGCGGGTAATTTTGAAACAGACTCAGAAACTGAAATTATGAACAAAGACCAACTTATAATGACTCTTGATTCAAATGCTGACATAGAAATTGAAGCAAATATTGAAACTGGAAAAGGTTATGTTTCTGCGGAAGTTGCTGAAGATGAAAATAAAATTATTGGAGAAATAAAGTTAGATTCAATGTTTAGTCCTGTTATAAAAGCTACCTATAAAATTGAAAATAGTAGAGTCGGACAGGTTACAGATTACGATAAGCTTATATTTGATGTAGAAACAAATGGTGTAATTTCCCCAGACGATGCTATTGCCCTTTCAGCAAGAATATTACAAGATCAATTGCAGGCATTTATAAATTTTGATGAGCCTGAAATTCAACAAGATCATGACGGAGCAGAACAATTATCATTTAACACAAATCTACTTAAAAAAGTTGAAGAACTAGAGTTATCAGTTAGGTCAGCTAATTGCTTAAAAAATGACAATATAATTTACATTGGCGATTTAGTTCAAAAAACTGAGTCTGAAATGTTAAGAACTCCAAATTTTGGAAGGAAATCTCTTAATGAAATTAAGGAAGTTCTAACTCAAATGGAATTAAACTTAGGTATGTCAGTGTCAGATTGGCCTCCAGAAAATATTGATGATTTGGCAAAAAAATATGAGGATCCATTTAATAAATAAGGTTTTATGAAGCATAATATTAAACACAGAAAATTAAATAGAACATCCTCCCATAGGAAAGCTCTTTTAATGAATATGTCAAACGCTTTAATTAAACATGAGCAGATTACAACTACTTTGCCTAAAGCAAAAGAACTAAGGCCTTTTATTGAAAAAGTTGTTACATTAGGAAAAAAAGGTAATTTATCAGCTAGAAGAAAAGCAATGTCGATTCTTCAAGATGAAAAAATGACTAAAAAGATATTTGAAATATTAGCTGATAGATATAGCAAAAGAAGTGGTGGTTATACTAGAATTGTAAAATTGGGTAATAGGTATGGTGACAATGCTCCTACAGCTGTCATCGAATTTATTGATAGAGATGAAGATGCCAAAGGATTGGATAGTGGTCCTCTTATAGAAAAGAAAGCCACTGAAGAAGAACCACTGCCTCAAAATTAATTTTGTTTAACTTATTGTTAGTTGCCATTGGAGGATCCATTGGAGCGACTTTACGGTATATTTTTTATATAAGTTCTAAAAGTTTTTTATTTCCAAATTTTTTATTCATCAATACTCTTATAGTTAATATTGCAGGTTCTTTTTTTATTGGATACACAATTATGTTATTAGGAAATAAAAACTTATCTCAAGATTTTATAAAGTATTTTTTTATTATTGGTATCCTTGGATCTTTTACTACATTTTCAACTTTTTCATTAGAAAGTGTGGAATTAATAATTAATAGAAAATTTTTAATTGCTTTTTTTTATATGTTTTTATCTCTTCTTTTATGTTTATTATTTACTTTTTTAGGACTCAATTTAAATAAATTAATAAGTTGATTAAAATATTTCAGATAAATAACAATACTGCAGAACAAAGAATTGATAAGTTTTTAAAACGACAATTTATAAGCTTAACTCAGAGTTTTATTGAAAAAAATCTAAGAAAAAAAAATATTCTACTAAATGATCATACAACGAAATCTAATTATATCGTTCAAGTTGGTGATAAAGTTACTATTAAAAATTTTAATAAGGAGATATACCCAAAATTTGAAAAGAAAAAAAATATTTTAAACATTAATAATTCTCTTAAAAATAATTTCAAAAAATCAACATTATACGAAAATAAGAATTTTTTAGTTATTGATAAGTGGTCGGGTATTGCAACTCAAGGGGGTACCAATATCATTATATCAATTGATACAATTATTAAAAGTATTTCTCCATATTATAATCTTGTGCATAGATTAGATAAGGAAACAGCAGGCTTGATGATAATTGCTAAAAATCTAAAATATACAAAACTTTTTGGTCAACTCTTTAAATCTCAAAAATTAAAAAAAACTTATTTAGCTCTTTGTGATGGAAAACCAAAGCTTAAAGAGTCTTATGTAGATTTACTTATTGATTCGCATGATAAAGGGAAGGCGATTAAAACTAAAACTTTCTATAAAGTGCTTTCTTATAATGAAAAAACTTCTTTAATAAAATTTATACCCAAGACAGGAAAAAAACATCAAATACGAATAGTGGCCAAAAATTTAGGATGTCCTATAGTAGGTGATCTTAAATATAATTTAAATAAAACTAAGCAAAAAGAAAACCTAAAATTAAATTCATTTAAATTACAATTTAATATTGAAGATGATCAATTTAATATACAATCAGGATTACCAAAAGATTTTACTGATTATTTAGGTTTAAAGAATATAAAATTTAATTCAAAAATTATTTAAGAATTTTTAAATTATTCAAAAAAATTTCTGAATATTCCTCATCAAATTTATTTTCATTTATTTTTATTCCTAGTTCTTGAAGTGAAGTATTTTTAAAATTCTTAAGCCCACATGAATTTATAAAATTATAATTTCTCATATCTGGGTTAATATTAAAACTTAGTCCATGGTATGTTATCCAGTTTTTTAATCTTAGTCCAATAGCGCCAATTTTTTCTTCTTTAGAAAATTTTTTGCCATTTTTGCCAGTCACCCAAATCCCCACTCTATTTTTAAATGTTGTGCAATCAATTTCATACATGTTTAAAAAATCCATAAGTGATTTTTCAATAATTGATATGAACTGTCGAATATCTCTCTTCCTTTTATTAAGATTAATAACAAAATAAACGATCCTTTGACCCGGTCCATGATAGGTTGTTTTTCCACCTCTATTTGTTTTAATTATTCTAATTTGATTTTTTTTTAATATTTCATTTTCAGAAGCACTCGTTCCTTGAGTATAAATATGATCATGATTTAAAAACCATATAAGTTCTTTTTTAGATTCATTTATAATTTGACTCACTCTTACTTTCATAGAATCCACAGACTTCTCATAGTCTACTAAATCATATTGTTTTTTTATTTCTATATTCATGAGTTTAACTTCATTGATATTATTAGCCTATCTGTTATTTAATTCTAGTAAATATGCGGCTGTGGCGGAATTGGTATACGCGCAGCGTTGAGGTCGCTGTAGGATTTATCCTGTGGAAGTTCAAGTCTTCTCAGCCGCACCACATATTATTTGACATTAATGATACAATTTAAAAATGATAAATAAAAATGACTTAAATGATTATTTTTTTGCAGGTATTAAATTTAAGAAAAATTTAAAAATTGGTGTAGAGCATGAAAAATTTGTTTTGCATAAAGACTCTTTTCTACCAAGTACATATGATGAAACTAATGGGATTAGAGATATTTTAGAAAGACTTTCTAATAAGGGATGGATACAATCATATGATGATAATCAAAAAACTATTGTTGCACTGACTAAAGGTAAAGAATCAATAACTCTAGAGCCAGGAGGTCAAATAGAATTATCAGGTGCTCCATTGGATAATATTCATGAAACATGTGAGGAAACAACCAAACATTTAACAGAACTTAAAAAATTAGGAGAGGAATTCAATTTTATTTTATTGGGTATGGGGGTGGAGCCTAATTTAAAACTAGATGATTTTCCTTGGATGCCAAAACAACGTTATCAAATAATGAAAAAATATATGAAGCAAGTTGGTACATTAGGTCATCATATGATGAAACGTACTTGCACAAATCAAGTTAATATAGATTACTCTTCAGAAGAAGATATGGTTAACAAATTAAGATTAATGCTGAACCTTGAAGCTATTGCTACTGCAATTTTTTCTAATTCTCCTTTTGATCAAGGCAAAATTTCTAAATTTAAAAGCTTACGATCACACTTTTGGCATCATACTGATTCTGATAGAACAGGTTTACTTCCATTTGTTTTTGAAAAAGATTTTAATTTTGAAAAATATACTGATTACGCATTAGATGTTCCAATGTACTTTATAAAACGAGATCACAAATATATAGATATGACAAACTATAAATTTAAAGATTTTTTTGACGGTAAATGTACTGATATTAATCACGAAGTTACATTAAAAGATTGGGAAGATCATTTGACAACTTTATTTCCTCAAGCAAGATTAAAACAATACCTGGAAATAAGGTCAATGGATGCATGTAATTGGGATTTAATTTGCTCCCAACCTGCTTTTTGGATAGGCATTCTATATAATGATGAAATATTAGATAAAGCAAAAGAAATCACTGAAGATTGGACTGAAGAAGATAGGCTGTATTTGAATAAAATAGTTCCTGAAGAAGGATTAAAAACTAATTTTAAGGAAAGAAAATTAATTGATTATGCACAAGAGTTTTTCGAATTATCAAAAAAAGGATTAAATAAAAGAAATAGATTATCAAAAAATGGTGAGTTTGATGAAAGTATACATATGAAAGAGTTAGAGAATAATTTAGATAAAGGGCTTTCGCCAGGTGATTATTTAATAAATAATTTTAATACTTCTTGGAAACAATCAATAAAACCAATTTATAAGGAATTAATTTTTTAATGCAAAATAAAATTGCAATTCAAATGGATGATATCAACACAATTGATTATGAATTTGATTCATCCTTTATTATTGGTTTAGAAGGTCAAAGAAGAAACTATGAATTATTTTATTATCATCCAAATGATTTATTTATTGATGCCGGCGTAGTAAGGGCTAAAGGTTTTTTTATAGAATTAATTGAACAAGAAAAAAATTATTATAAATTTCTGTCTAATAAGACAGAGGTTAAATTAGAAGATTTTAGATTTATATTTTTAAGACAAGATCCTCCATTTAATATGCATTACATTACCTCTACCTATCTGTTAGATTGTTTGCCTAAAAACACTATAGTAATAAACAACCCAACAGCAGTTAGAAATTGTGCAGAGAAAATTCTTCCATTTAAGTTTAAAGAATTTATGCCTCCAACTTTAATTTCACAAAGAGTTGATGAAATTAAAAGTTTTTTTAAGATGCATAAAGATATAATCATAAAACCTTTGTACGGAAATGGTGGAGAAGGCATTTATAGAAGTAAGAATGATGTAATTGAAGGAATTGATATAGATAGTGTTTATTTAGAAATGCCAATTATTTCGCAAAAATATATTTCTGAAATCAGCGAGGGCGACAGAAGAGTAATTTTTTTTGATGGAGAGTATGTGGGGTCTGTTGCGAGAATCCCTTCAAAAGGCAGTATCAAAGCTAACTTCCACGCTGGAGGTTTAGCTAAAAAAACAGGGTTAGTTTTTCGTGATCAGCAAATAATTGAAAAATTGGGAAAAAAATTAAAAAAATTAGATCTTTTTTTTGTAGGAATTGACATAATAGGTAACTATCTCACAGAAATTAATGTTACTTCTCCAACTGGTATTAAGCAAATAAATAATTTAAATAATACTAAACTAGAGCAAGTTTTCTGGGATAAACTTGAAGCAAAATATAAAATAGTTTAAAGAGTAATTAGTAAAGGAACAACCATGAACAACAGTAGAATTCTAATTAATAACTTAAAGATCTTTCAAGGCATAAATCAAAACGTAACAAATATATTTCTTATTCTTTTTGGTACGTTGTTATTAACTATATCAGCCAAAGTTCAAGTTCCTTTCTGGCCAGTACCAATGACTATGCAAACATTTATGGTATTTCTTATAGGAACTACATATGGTGTTCGATTATCTTTTTTAACTTTAGTTGCATATTTATTCGAAGGAGCAATTGGTTTACCAGTTTTTGCAGCTGGTGGTGGCATTGCTTATTTAACAGGCCCAACTGCAGGTTACTTATATGGAATGACTTTAGCAGCTGTGGTTATTAGTTATTTTGCTAATAAAGGTTTTAGTATCTCCTACATTAAGACTTTTATAAGTATTATGTTAGGCTCAATCATAATTTTTGCTCTTGGCGTAATGTATCTAGGTTCAATTATTGGATATAATAAAGCGCTTCAAGCAGGTCTACTCCCTTTTATTCCAAGCGAGTTATTCAAAATAGCTTTAGCAGTACTATTAATACCAAAGCTTAATAAAATTTTAAAATAATTCTAAAATGAAAATTGGTATCGATCTCGGTGGGACGAAGACTGAAGGTATTTTAATAGATGAAAAAGGACAAGAATTAGCAAGAAATAGAATT
>CABXJB010000001.1 GCA_902512415.1 uncultured Alphaproteobacteria bacterium | reverse complement strand
TTGCTTTATTAAAAGAATTATTTTTAGAAAATAATCCATACATTAAACAGCTAATAGCAAGTATAGCCAGACTAACTTCAGGAACAAATATAAGATTAATTAAATTATTTTGCATTTGCCAGATCATAGTTAGATATGATTAATTCTATGGGTAATCTCATTGGTTCAATAAAAATATTCGGTAAAACTCCTATTATTATTACAGCTATTGCTAAAGGTATGAGTATAGTTTTTTCTCTTAAATTTAAATCCAATACCTCATTTAATTTTTCATTTTTAATCAAACCAAATATAATTCTTTTATACAAATAAAGCATGTAAACTGCTGAGAGTACGATTCCTGATGCTGCTCCAATAACTACGATGCTTGAATATTTAAACGCCCCAATTATGACTAAAAATTCTCCGACAAAACCGCTTGTTCCGGGCAAACCAACAGATGCAAGCATAAATATCATAAAGACTGTTGCATAAATTGGCATTCTGTTAACTAAACCTCCATAAAAATTAATATCTCTTGTGTGCATTCTGTCATAGATTACTCCTACACAAAGAAATAATGCTCCAGATACTACGCCATGACTAATCATTTGAACCATAGCCCCTTCAAGTCCTTGTGAATTAACAACAAAAATTCCGATTGTTACCAAGCCCATATGAGCAACAGAAGAATAAGCAATCAATTTTTTGATATCAGTCTGAGCAAGTGCCACTAAAGAAGTATAAATAATAGCAATTATACTCAAAGTCATAATTAGAGGAGAAAAATATTCTGATGCTTCAGGAAGCATGCCTAGTGAAAATCTAATAAATCCATATCCACCCATTTTTAATAAAACTCCAGCTAAAATTACAGATCCAGCTGTAGGAGCTTCAACGTGGGCATCTGGTAACCAAGTATGAAAAGGCCACATAGGTATTTTAACTGCAAAAGATGCAAAGAAAGCAAACCAGAGATATAGTTGAGTATTTCTTGGAAATAAATTCCCCTGCAATTCAGCGATACTCATAGATTCTGTCAATTGATAAATGACTACTATAGCTATCAACATGAATACAGAGCCCGACAAGGTATATAAAAAAAATTTAAAAGAAGCATAAATTCTTCTCTCTCCACCCCAAATACCAATTATTAAATACATTGGGATTAATACTGCTTCAAAAAAAATATAAAAAAGTAAAATATCAACCGAGACAAACATCCCTATCATAAAAGTCTCAAGAAACAAAAAAGCTAACATGTATTCTTTAACTCTTTTTTTAATACTCTGCCAACTTCCTAGAATGCATAGTGGTGTTAAGAATGTACTTAAAATAACCATGAAAAGAGATATTCCATCAATGCCTATATGATAGTAAAAATTAAAGTCATTGAACCATCTGAATTTTTCTTCAAATTGGTATCCAGCATTTTTGCTATCAAACTGTAACCATATCAATAAACTTAAAAGAAAAACGCCTATCGAAGTCCATAGAGCAACTTTTTTAATGTTATTCAATGAGTTTTTATCTTCTTTGATTAAAAGAATAACCAATGCACCTAAAAAGGGAAGGAATATTGTAAGTGATAATAGAGGAATATCAGTCATCTAATAATATATAAACCATGTTAGGATTATTACTAAGCCGCCCAGCATTACAAATGCATAATGATATAAATAACCAGATTGAAAACGACTTAAATAACTTGAACACAAAGCAACTATTTTAGAAATACCATTTGGTCCATATCCATCAATAATTTTTTCATCCCCTCTCTTCCAAAATAAATTTGCAAATAAAAAATAAGGTTTAATAAAAATTGAATTATAAAGTTCATCAACATACCACTTGTTTAAAGAAATAGAATAAAGAGGGTTTAGGTTATGAGCTAAATATTTTGGTAAGTTATTTTTGTAATAATAAATTACTGCAGCCAGTATTACGCCCATAGCCACTGAACTTTTTACAATAATTGTTTGAATAAAAGGTAGATAGTGATGCTTGCCTTCATGAAGAACAAGAGCTTCTCCCCAAAATACATTTTGCATTTTACCAATATAATAATCAGCAAAAAACATTCCTGCGAATACTGATCCAAATGCTAATAATATTAATGGGAAAGTCATAACCAATGGAGATTCATGAGCCTGTTCAAAAATTTTACTTTCAGATCTTGTTTTTCCATGAAATGTCATAAAGAGTAATCTCCATGAATAGAAAGCAGTCAATAAAGCTGTCAGAACTCCTATTGAATAAGCAAAGGTTGCCATCGAATAATTTGAATAGTATGCATTTTCTAAAATACTTTCCTTAGAATAATATCCGGAAAAATATGGAAAGCCTATAATTGCCAAGGATCCTATCCACATCATCGTGCCTGTAAAAGGAATTTTTTTAAATAAACCTCCCATTTTGCGCATATCTTGCTCATGATGCATTGCATGTATTACAGAGCCAGCAGATAAAAATAATAAAGCCTTGAAAAAACCATGTGTCATTAAATGAAAAATAGAAGCATTATAAGCGCCTAGACCAGCAGCAAAAAACATATAGCCAAGTTGACTGCATGTGGAATAAGCAATCACTCTTTTTATATCATTTTGCGTTAGAGCAATAGTCGCAGCAAAAATAGCTGTTGCCGCACCAATAAAGGTAATGAATGAATTAGTAATTATTGCATATTCAAATAAAGGACTCATTCTTGCCACTAAGAAAACTCCAGCAGTGACCATCGTTGCAGCATGAATCAATGCAGAAACTGGTGTAGGCCCTTCCATGGCATCTGGTAACCAAGTATGTAAACCTAGTTGAGCAGACTTTCCCATAGCGCCAATAAATAATAAAAAACATAAAAGATCAATTGTGCTGAAACTTACACCTAAAAAAAGAATGCTATGGTTTTTAAAATTTTCTGCATTATTAAAAATTACATCAAATTCTATTGATCCAAAAATAAAAAACACTCCTGCGATACCTAACGCATACCCAAAGTCGCCAACTCTATTCACAAGAAAGGCCTTAATAGCAGCGTTGTTAGCTGAGGATTTATGATACCAAAATCCAATCAATAAATAAGAAGCTAACCCTACCCCCTCCCATCCAAAAAACATTTGCAATAAATTATTGCTGGAAACAAGTATCAACATAAAGAAAGTGAATAAACTCAAGTACCCCATAAATCTTACTTTGGAAGGATCTGCATTCATATAGCCTATAGAATAAAGATGAACACAGGCTGATACATTGCAAACAACTATAAACATTGTAGTTGTCAATGAATCTAATCGAATTGACCAATCAGCTATAAAGTTTCCTGAACTAAACCAATTAAAAATATGAATAACTTCTGTATCTTTTTCACCTAAATAAGAAAAAAATAAAACCCATGATAAAATAGCTGAGATAAATAAAAAAGAAGTTGTTAAAATTTGAGATATTTTAAAATTAAAATATTTTCCAAAAAAGAAACAAAATAAAAAACCAATAAAAGGAAGGAAAATAACCAAATGAGCCATAATTATAACTTTATCCTTTTAATTTATTTATTTTATTAACTTCAATAGAACCTAAATTTCTATAGAATACGACCAAAATTGCTAGACCAATAGCAGCTTCTGCAGCTGCTACAGTTAGTGTTAACATCGCAAATATTTGTCCTGAAATATCATTTAAGAATGCAGAAAAAGAAATTAAATTTATATTTACAGATAAAAGTATTAGTTCAATAGACATTAGAATTATAATAACATTTTTTTTATTAAGAAAAATACCAAGAACCCCAATTGTAAAAATGATTGCAGCCAGAAATAAATAATGTTCAAGGTAAATCATTAAATACCTTTTCCCAATTTTATTTTTTTCTTCTCAATTGCATTATTCGCATCAATAAAGTTTTGCGATGATATGTTTTGTCGCTTAACTTGACCTCTATCTCTTAAAGTTAAAGTGATAGAACCAACCATAGCTACTAAAAGTATTAAACCACTAATTTGAAATAAATAAAAATAGTCAGTATATAAAACTGAATGAACAGGATTTCTAGCACTAATAACCATCAAAGCTGAAAAAACTGCAACAAGCGAGAATAGGTAAAAAGATATAGAATATAAATACATTAACGATACTTTCTATCTAGGTAAATATTTTGGGCAATTTCTTGTTCCCAACGGTCTCCATTTTCTAAAAGCTTTTCTTTAGTATACATAAGTTCTTCTCGTGTTTCTGTTGCAAATTCAAAATTTGGACCTTCAACAATTGCATCAACTGGACATGATTCTTGGCAAAGCCCGCAGTAAATACATTTACTCATATCAATATCGTATCTAGTAGTTCTTCTACTTCCATCTTCTCTTGGTTCGGCCTCTATAGTAATAGCTTGCGCAGGGCACACTGCTTCGCATAATTTACATGCGATACATCTTTCTTCACCACTAGGATATCTTCTAAGCACATGTTCACCTCTAAATCTTGGGCTTAAAGGCCCTTTTTCATGAGGATAATTAATGGTTACTTTAGCTTTAAACATGTACTTCAAAGTTAAAAACATACCATGTAAAAGCTCAAAAAGAGTAAAAGATTTTATGTATTTAATCATAAAGAATTTGGCACCATATCAAACAGCATTAAAAAACCTGCCGTTAAAACCACCCACAAAAGTGAGAGAGGTAAGAAAATTTTCCAACCAAGTCTCATCAATTGATCATATCTGTATCTTGGAAAAGTTCCGCGGACCCATATAAATATAAATAAAATAAATATAACCTTTAATGTAAACCAAACAACGCCAGGAATTACATTTAGAGGGAATATGTCAAATGGTGGCAACCAACCTCCCATAAATAATATTACGGTCATAGAGCTCATCAAAATCATACTTGCGTATTCTCCAAGGAAAAATAAAACAAATGAAGCAGATGAGTATTCAGTAAAAAAACCAGCAACAAGAGTTGATTCATCTTCTGGTAAATCAAACGGTAGTCTATTTGTTTCAGCCAAAGCTGAGATAAAAAAAACAACAAACATTGGTAGTAGCGGAATTGCAAACCAAACAGTTTGTTGAGCCTCAACTATTTTTGAAAGATTTAATGACCCTACACACAAAAGTACTGTTATTATAACAAAGCCTATTGAAACTTCATAAGAAACCATTTGCGCAGCTGATCTTAAGGCGCCTAAAAAAGGATACTGAGAATTACTTGCCCAACCAGCCATTATTATTCCATAAACACCTAAAGATGAAACGGCAAATAAGTACATTATACCAACATTAATATCTGCAATAACCCAATTAGGAGCAAAAGGTATTACTGCCCATCCTGCTAAACTAAGAACCATAGTAATTATAGGCGCTAATAAAAAAACTAATTTATTAGAATTTGAAGGTACTATGTTTTCTTTAGTCAATAATTTAAGAGCATCAGCAAAACTTTGAAGAATGCCAAAAGGTCCTACTACATTTGGACCTCTTCGAAGTTGGATAAGAGCCAACACTTTTCTTTCTGCATAAACCAAAAATGCTACAGAAATTAATACAGGCATTAAAACTGCTAATATTTGGGCAACTATAATAGTTCCTGGTATTATGAAATCATTTAATAAAGAAAAACTATTCATGAAGCTTTAGCTTTGTTGAGAATTTCATTTGTACAATTGGCCATAGTTTCAGAAGAGCGAGATATTGAGTCATTCATATAAAAATTATCAATGTTGTAAGAAAAATTATAATCTTTTATAACTTCTTTAGAAGAAAAAGATAACTTTGAAGAATTATTAATTTCTAATAGCGCAAGAAAATTTTTATTATCATCAACTAATTTTTTTCTAACATCATTAAGGTTATTAAATTTAATTTCACAATCAAGAAGATCACTTAATACTCTAAATATTTTCCATTCCTCTTTTGCTTCGCCAAGTGGGTTATGGCAACGTAATGTTTGAATTACTCTTCCTTCAATATTCATAAAAGTAGAAGATTTTTCTGTGTAAGCTGGAGTAGGTAGGATGATATCTGCATATTGTGCATTAACGTCACCATGGTGCCCACAATAAACAACAAAAGAACCTTCTAGTGATTTTGGTTTAATTTCATCCAATCCCAATAAAAATACAACTGGTTTATTTTTATCAATTTGTGCTTTTATATTTTTTTCAAAATCTCCGTCAAAATTACTATTTTTTAAAAGCTAGCTCAAGAGATCCTACTCTTGATATATCTTGATTTAAAATATTTAAAGGATTGAAAGAGGCTGAAAAGTTTGGTAATTTTTTTGCAATTTCAGCACAAATTTTTATAACTGAAGTGCCCTCACTATTATTAATAGCTGAAGTGCCAACAATTATAATTGGATTTTTTGCATTAAAAAAATCTTTAGAAAATTCAGAATTATTATTCAAAATATCATTTAGACCAGCTAAAGAATTAGAAATATTTGTGTAAGAGTAATTAAGATTAAGTTCAGGACCTATAAGTCCTATCTTACAACTATTATTTATAAAAGCTTTTCTTATTCTTATATTTAAAACACTTGCTTCCCATCTTGGATTTGATCCAACTAAAAGTATTGCATCAGCATTTTCAACTTCTTGAATAGAAGAATTAAATTTATAACTTTCACTTTCACCGTGAATAATCTGGGCATTATCAAATCTACAATCATATAAATCAGAACCCAAACCTTTGGAGAAAAGTTTTGATGTAATTATAGTCTCAGCATCTGTAAATTTACCAGATAAAGTTATTGTTTTATCTTTTCCTCTTTTATTAATTTCATCTTTGATTTTGTTTAAAGCACTATCCCAATCAGAAACATTGAATTTATCATTCTCTCTAATATAAACTTTATCTAATCTTTGTCTTGATAACCCATCTATAGCAAATCTCGTTTTATCATTAATCCATTCTTCATTTATATCTTCATTAATACGAGGTAATACTCTTAAAACTTGTTTGCCCCTTGTATCAACCCTTATACTTGACCCAATTCCATCTAAAACATCGTACGTTTCAGTTTTGCTTAACTCCCAAGGTCTCGATTTAAAAGAATAGGGTTTACTGGTTAAAGCTCCAACAGGACATAAATCAATAACATTACCAGATAATTCTGAGTCGATAGTTTTTTCTAAATAAGTTGTAATTTCAGCATTCTCACCTCTTCCAAGAAGACCTAAATCATCAACACCAGCTACCTCAGTAGAAAATCGTACACATCTAGTGCAATGAATACATCTTGTCATGATGGTACTTACTAGTGGGCCCATGTGTTTGTTTTTAACTGCCCTTTTATTTTCTTCGTATCTTGATTTATCAAAACCATAATGCAAGGCTTGATCCTGGAGATCGCATTCACCTCCTTGATCACAAATTGGACAATCTAAAGGATGGTTTATTAAAAGAAATTCCATAACCCCTTTTCTTGCTTTTTTAACCATTTCAGAATCTGTCTTAATGACCATTCCATCTCCAGCAGGCATCGCACAAGATGCAACTGGTTTTGGAGGTCCTTTCTCCATTTCTACAAGACACATTCTACAGTTACCAGCAATTGATAATTTTTCATGGTAGCAAAATCTTGGAATTTCAGCACCGGCTAATTCACAAGCTTGCATTACAGTCATACCATTTTCAAATTCAACTTTCTTATTATCAATAGTTATAATTGGCATTATGCTACCTCACCTAATCGATACTCTTTAATCCTTCTTTCTACCTCAGGACGAAAGTGCCTCATTAACCCTTGAATAGGCCAAGCAGCTGCATCTCCTAATGCACAAATAGTATGACCTTCAATCTGTTTAGTTACATCTAGAAGTTTATCAATATCATTAACTTGTGCGCTACCTTTAACCATTTTTTCCATCATCCTATACATCCAGCCAGTTCCTTCTCTACAAGGTGTGCATTGACCACAACTTTCATGCTTATAAAAATGAGAAAGTCTACAAATAGCATCAACAATATCAGTGGATTTATTCATTACTATAACTGCTGCTGTGCCAAGACCACTTTGAACTTCTTTTAAACTATCGAAGTCCATCTTAACTTTATCACATATTGATTTTGGAATAAGTGGAACACTTGCGCCCCCTGGAATTACTGCTAATAAATTATCCCATCCACCAATTACTCCACCAGCATGATTTTCAATAAGTTCTTTTAATCCGATACCCATTTCTTCTTCAACATTACATGGGTTATTTACATGACCGGATATACTAAATATTTTAGAACCAGTATTATTTTCTCTGCCAAGACTACTAAACCAAGACGCCCCTCTCCTAATAATAGTAGGGGCTACAGCTATAGTTTCAACATTAGTAACTGTCGTTGGACATCCATATAATCCAGCACCTGCTGGAAAAGGAGGTTTTAATCTTGGCTGCCCTTTTTTTCCCTCAAGACTCTCTAGAAGAGCTGTTTCTTCTCCACAAATATAAGCTCCTGCACCTATATGCAGATAAATATCATAATTCCAATTAGTTCCACATGCGTTCTTACCGATTAAATTATTTTCATATGCTTCATCAATTGCTTTTTGAAGATTTGATGCTTCATTAGAATATTCTCCCCTAATATAAATATAACAAGTATTTGCATGCATTGCAAAACCAGCAATTAAACAACCTTCCAATAAAAGATGGGGGTCATTTCTCATTATCTCCCTGTCCTTACATGTTCCGGGTTCAGATTCATCAGCGTTAACTACTAAATAATGAGGCTTACCAGAATCTTTTGGCATGAATGACCATTTCAATCCAGCAGGAAAACCAGCTCCACCTCTTCCTCGCAATTGACTACTTTTTATTTCTTCAACAATAAAATCAGATCCTTTTTCAATAATTTCTTTTGTATTAGACCATACGCCTCTGTTTTTGGCGCCAGTTAAAGACCAATCATCAAAGCCATATAAATTATTAAAAATTTTATCTTCTTCTCTAAGCATTTTTTTCTCTTTGAGGGTGGGACGTTTGTCTTCCTATCTGCGAACCTTTAATAATTTTTTTACCTTGTTTTAAATCAGTTAATAATTCTTTAAAACTATCTTCATCAAGATCTTCATAATAATCATCATTTATTTGAACCATAGGTGCATTACAACAAGCACCTAAACATTCAACCTCAACAATAGTAAATTTTTTATCATCAGAAGTTTCACCTAGTTTAGTATTTGAAACCTCTTTAGCAACTTTAACAAGATTATCACTTCCTCTTAACCAACAAGGAGTTGTTCTACAAATTTGAACAAAGTTTTCACCAACTGGTTCAAGGTTAAACATTGAATAAAATGTAGCGACTTCTAAAACGCGAATGTATGACATACTTAATGTTTCAGCGACTTTTTCAATAGAAGTTTTACTTAACCAACCTGAGTTTTGTCTTTGAGCAAGGTCAAGAAGAGGAATGACAGCACTTTGTTGTCTTGAGTCAGGATATTTTTTTATAATTTCTGAAGCTCTTTTGAAATTATCTTCAGACCAATTAAAAGTTTCATCTGAAATATTGTAGACTTTATTTATCATGCCTGGATGTTTCATCGATCTATTTCCCCAAATACAATATCAAGACTCCCAAGAATAGCAGCGATGTCAGCCATTAGATGACCTTTAGATAAAAAATCCAGTGTTTGAAGGTGAGCAAAACCTGGTGCTCTTATTTTACATCTATAAGGTTTGCTTGATCCATCTGAAACTAAAAATACACCAAACTCTCCTTTAGGCGCTTCAACAGCATTATAGGTCTGACCTTCTGGAACTCGGTAGCCTTCTGTAAACAATTTGAAATGATGAATTAATGACTCCATAGAGTGTTTCATTTCACTTCTTTTTGGAGGAGTAATTTTATTATCGATTACAGATATTTCTCCTGATTTAATTTGAGTTAAGCATTGCTGAATAATTGAAATACTTTGTCTCATTTCTTCAATACGTACTAAGTATCGATCAAAACAATCACCTTTTTTACCAACAGGCACTTCAAAGTCAACTTTGTCATATGCATCATATGGTTGCGAACGTCTCAAATCCCAAGCTACACCAGCACTTCTTAAAACTGGTCCTGTGCATCCCCATTCAATAGCTTCTTGCTTTGATATAACGCCAATATCTACAGATCTTTGTCTTAAAATTCTATTATTTGTTAAAAGTTCTTCAAGATCATCAATAAATTTAGGTAAAGTTTTAAAATGATCATTAAGCTTTTCTTCCATATCCTCAGGCATATCTTGATGAACGCCTCCGGGTCTAAAATAAGCAGCGTGGAATCTCGCTCCTGATACAGCTTCATGAAATTGAAGAAGCTTTTCACGTTCTTCAAAACACCACAAGAAAGGAGTAACTGCCCCAATATCAGCTGCATAAGCAGGTATATTTAATAAATGATTTAAGAGTCTTGTAATTTCAGAAAAAATAACTCTTATGTATTGAGCCCTTTGAGGAACTTCTATTTTTAACAAATTTTCTGTAGCTAGTGCAAAAGCATGTTCTTGACACATTGGTGAAACATAATCCAATCTATCAAAATACGGTACAGCTTGAAGATATGTTTTATATTCAATTAATTTTTCAGTACCTCTATGCAACAATCCAATATGTGGTTCTGCTCTCTCAACAACCTCTCCATCAAGCTCTACAACTAATCTTAAAACACCATGTGCAGCTGGATGTTGTGGTCCAAAATTAATAGTAGTTGTGTTTACTTCTATTTCTTTCATAATTACTCTTGCTCGTTATAATCATCAATTCCTTTAGGCAGACCCTCCCATGGAGAGGTATAATCAAAATCTCGATATTCTTGCGTTAATTTTACAGGTTCATAGACAACTTTTTTTTCAACATCATCATATCTAACTTCATTGTGTCCTGTTAAAGGGAAATCTTTTCTAAGAGGATGACCTTCGAAGTTATAATCAGTCATAATCCTTCTTAAGTCAGGATGATTATTAAACTTGATTCCAAATAAATCATAGCACTCTCTCTCATACCAATCAGAGGCTTTAAAAATTTGTATAATGCTATCTAGACTTTCATTTTCATCAATAGATGTTCTTAAAACTATACGTTTATTTTTTTTCATACTTAAAAGAATATAAATGATCTCAAATCGCTGTTCTCTGGATGGATAATCTATCGCTGTTATGTCAATTAACTGATCAAAATTAAATAATTCATTATCCTTTAATTCATTTAAAACTTTTAAAATGTCTTCTTTTTTAAAAAATGCTTCGTAAAATATATTTTTATCCTCAATTGATGTTAGCTCAGTAATTTTTTTTATATCTTCAAGCATTAATTATCTTACAAATTTATTTTTTCTTTTGATTTTTTTTTGTAATTGCAAAATGCCATATACTAATGCCTCTGCAGTTGGAGGACATCCAGGCACATAAATATCAACTGGAACAATTCTGTCACAGCCTCTTACAACAGAATAAGAATAATGATAATATCCTCCACCATTTGCACAAGATCCCATAGATATTACCCACCTAGGTTCTGGCATTTGGTCATAAACTTTTCTTAATGCTGGTGCCATTTTATTAGTTAAAGTTCCGGCAACAATCATAACATCAGATTGACGAGGACTACCTCTAGGAATCACACCATATCTGTCAAGATCATATCTTGCCATATATGTATGCATCATTTCGACTCCACAACAAGCTAAACCAAAAGTCATAGGCCACAATGAACCTGTTCTTGCCCAAGTTAAGAGTTTATCAAAATTTGCAACTAAAAACCCCTTAGAGTTTAGTTCATTACCAAAATTATCTTCATTAATTTCTACTCCCATTCAAGAGCTCCCTTTTTCCACTCATAAATAAAACCAATTGTTAGAATGAATAAAAAAATCATCATTGACCAAAATCCAAATATTCCAATGCTTCCTAATGATATTGCCCAAGGAAATAAAAAAGCTACCTCCAAATCAAAAATTATAAATAGAATGGCTACTAAATAAAATCTTACATCAAATCTTCCTCTAGCATCATCAAATGCTTCAAAGCCACATTCATATGCAGACAGCTTTTCTTTATCAGGTTTTCTCTCCCCAACTATAAAAGATAAGGTGGTCATTCCAATTGCCATTGCAAACCCAATAATAATAAAAATTAAAATTGGTAAATATTCAGATAAATAATTTTCCACTTTTTAAATGTTTCTACAAAAAATATTTAAGTAATATGTTTAGTAAACTATTAAATGATAAAATCCATGATTTCTGCGGCCAATATATAATTATTAAGACAATTTGTTTTTGCTACTAATATTGCTATGACTTAATAAAATAGATCATAGAAATGGCGCGAGAGACGGGATTCGAACCCGCGACCTCTGCCGTGACAGGGCAGCGTTCTAACCAGCTGAACTACTCCCGCGCATGGTGGGTGTTGAGAGACTCGAACTCCCGACCCTCTCGGTGTAAACGAGATGCTCTACCAACTGAGCTAAACACCCTAAACAAAAACGGCTGTTAAATATTTTTAACAGCCGTGGCAACAAAAATAATATTGTTTTAGTGATTTACTGCATCTTTAAGGGCCTTACCTACAGTAAATTTTGGTCTTTTAGATGCAGGTATTTGTATAGATTCACCAGTTCTAGGATTTCTTCCAGTTGTCGCTTTTCTGTGGCTAACACTGAAATTTCCAAAGCCCACAATACTAACTTTTTCATCTCTTTTTAAAGAGTTAGTTACAGCATCAAGCATACTTTCGATTGCTCTTGTAGCGTCTGATTTAGATAAACCAGCAGACGAAGCAACTGATGCAATTAGGTCATTTTTATTCACATTAGACTCCTTTTTATTGATATGTAAAAGATATTCTCTAGTTTAAGTACCAAGTCAATTAATTTTATAAAAAAATCCCAGTTTTATTGGTAAATTAATGTTTTTTCCTAGAAAATATAGATTAATGAGTTAAATTTCGCTTAAGATTATTCTCAATTTGAGATGATTTTTGAGTCTCAAGAATTTGAGATTCGCTAACATTTAGAGGATTTATAGGTTTAGTGAGAGTATATTTAAGTACTGATTTTGCTTCTATAATAGGAATAATTTTTATATTTTTAAGTAAATCTTTATCAAATTCTTTAATTTCATTTTTATTATCTTCAGGAATAAGTACTGTTTTAATACCAGCTCTTACGGCTGCATAAATTTTTTCCTTTAAACCGCCTATAGGTAATACTCTGCCCCTTAAAGTAATTTCGCCAGTCATAGCAATATCTCTTTTTACTTTATTTGATGTCATTGAAGATACTAACGAATTAAAAATAGCAACTCCAGCACTCGGGCCATCTTTAGGAGTAGCTCCCTCAGGAACATGTACATGAATATCATACTTATCAAAATCAAAAGGATGAATTCCAAGATCTATACTATTAGATTTTACATAAGAAATTGCAGCTTGAACAGATTCTTTCATTACATCACCAAGTTTTCCCGTGATAGACAATTTACCTTTACCAAGAGATAAAATTGTTTCTATAGATAAAATCTCACCACCAACTTCTGTCCAGGCAAGTCCATTTGTAACGCCAACAAGGTTTTTTTTCTCAATTTCACTAGACCTAAATTTACTGTAACCTAAAAATTTATATAAAAGATCATCATTTAAAATGACAGATTTTTTATTTGAAGTTTCTAATTTCTTAACAACTTTTCTACAGACCTTTGAAATTTCTTTTTCTAAATTTCTAACTCCAGCTTCTCTTGTATAGTTTCTAATGATCTGGTTTATAATTTTAGTTCCAAATTTAATTTCATTTTTTTTCAATACATGATTTTTTATTTGTTTAGGGAGAAGATATTTTAGAGCAATTTTATTTTTTTCTTTTTCTGTATATCCAGGTATTCTGATAATTTCCATTCTATCTAAAAGTGCAGCAGGAATATTTAGTGTATTAGCGGTACAAACAAACATTGCATCTGATAAGTCATAATCCAATTCTAAATAATGGTCATTAAATTTATTATTTTGTTCGGGATCTAAAACTTCAAGTAATGCAGATGATGGATCCCCTCTCCAGTCTGATCCAAGCTTATCAATTTCATCAAGCAAAATTAAAGGGTTTGAAGATTTCGCTTTTTTCATTGATTGAACAAATCTACCTGGCATAGAACCAATATATGTTTTTCTATGACCTCTAATTTCTGCCTCATCTCTAATACCTCCAAGAGACATTCTTACAAAATTTCTACCAGTAGAAGTAGCAATTGATTTTCCAAGAGAGGTTTTTCCAACCCCTGGAGGTCCAACAAGACATAAAATTGGGCCTCTAATTTTATCTGATCTTTTTTGAACAGCAAGATATTCTAAGATCCTGTCTTTAACATTATCTAAACCATAGTGATCATTTTCTAAAATTTCTTTAGCTTTATTAATATCTTTAGAGATCTTAGTTGAGATATTCCAAGGTATTGACAGAACCCAATCGAGATAATTTCTAATGACAGTTGCCTCAGCAGACATAGGGCTCATATTTTTTAATTTCTTTATCTCTGATTTACACTTTTCTTTAGCTTCTTTAGTAAGATCAATTTTTTCAATCTTCTTTTCTATTTCTGATATTTCATCGGTATCTTCATTTTCGCCTAATTCCTTTTGAATTGCTTTCATTTGTTCATTTAGGTAGTATTCTTTTTGGGTTTTTTCCATTTGACGTTTAACCCTTCCCTTTATTTTCTTTTCTACCTGAAATGAGTCTATCTCACTTAATAAATACGAATATATTTTATCAAGACGTTTTTCTAAATCAAAAAGTTCTAATAATTCTTGCTTTTGTTCTATAGAAATTCCTAAATTAACTGAAATTAGATCAGAGATTTTACTAGGATCACTTGTGGATTTGAAGTTATTAATTAAATCACTTGGTAGTTTTTTATTTACCTTTGTGTATTCTTCAAATTGCTCAATAACAATTTTAGATAAAGCTTTAATTTTAGAATTAAAAATGATCTTTTTATTAGGGATTTGAATATTAGCAAATGTAAAATCTTTACTAGTGTTTACGCTTTTTAAATTAGCTCTTTGCAATCCCTCAACTAAAACTTTTATAGTTCCGTCTGGTAATTTAAGAAGTTGTAAAACTTTAGCAATAGTTCCACACTGATATAAATTTTCAATATCAGGGGTTTCAACGTCAGAATCTTTTTGAGTTAGGAGAAAAATCTTTTTATCTTTACTCATTACATGATTAAGAGCATTTACTGATTGCTTTCTACCAACGAACAGCGGGGCTACCATTCCAGGAAAAACTACTATGTCTCTTAAGGGAAGTAGTGGAATAGATTTGATGCTCATATTGCTATATATAATAAATGATTATATTGTTAATAAAATCAAGACTTATTAGCTAAAATTTTTTGATTCATCTGCTGTTTATTTGAATAAATTAAAATTGGCTCTTTTCTTTCCAATACAACATCTTTATTAATAATAATAGTTTCCAAATTTTTCTTATCAGGTGCTTCAAACATTAGATCAATAAGCAAGTTTTCAATAATTGACCTAAGTCCTCTAGCTCCTGTTTTTTGTTCTATAGCTAAATTAGCAATTTCTTTCAAAGCATCTTTCTTAATTTCAAGTGTAATTCCATCCATTTTAAATAAAGAGCTGTATTGTTTTAACAAAGCATTTTTTGGCTCTTGCATAATTTGTATTAACATCTCCACATTAAGTTCCTCTAGAGTTGCTATAACTGGAAGTCTTCCTATGAACTCAGGTATCATACCAAATTTTAGTAAATCTTGATTCTCTAAATTTTCAAGAGATTCACCAATAGATTTATCATTAAATTCGGTAATTAATGAATTAAAGCCCATTGAAGAACCCTTTAATCTTTGATTAATTAAAGCATCAAGACCAGAGAATGCTCCTCCACATATAAATAAAATGTTTGACGTATCAACATGTAAAAACTCCTGTTGAGGATGTTTTCTACCCCCTTGAGGAGGGACACTTGCAATAGTACCTTCCATTAATTTTAGCAATGCTTGTTGGACTCCCTCACCTGAAACATCTCTCGTTATTGAAGGGTTATCACTTTTTCTTGTAATTTTATCTATTTCATCAATGTAAACTATACCTTTTTGTGCTCGTTCAACATTATAATCCGATGCTTGTAAAAGTTTCAAAATAATATTCTCAACATCTTCTCCAACATATCCAGCTTCTGTTAAACTAGTAGCATCAGCTACAGTAAATGGCACATCTAATATCTTTGCTAAAGTTTGAGCAAGAAGAGTTTTTCCGGTTCCTGTAGGTCCTACTAATAAAATATTTGACTTAGATAATTCAACATCATCTATCAAAGAATTAGCAAGTCTTTTATAATGATTATATACAGCTACAGATAATATTTTTTTTGATTTATTTTGACCAATAACAAAATCATCAAGAAATTTTTTAATTTCAGAAGGTTTCGGTGTATCTTTCTTAAGTTTGGATTTATTGTTTTTGCTATCTTCTTTTATGATATCCATGCAAAGCTCAATGCATTCATCGCAAACAAAAACAGTTGGTCCTGCAATTAATTTCTTAACTTCTTTCTGACTTTTTCCACAAAAAGAACAGAACAATGACTCTTTTTCATCTTTTTTATTCACTAAGCTTTTCTACTTTCAACTATTTTATCAATTAATCCAAATTCTACCGCTTCTTCAGGTGAAAAATATCTGTCCCTTTCCATAACTTCCTGAATCTCTCCAATTTTTCTACCAGTATGTTCAGAATAAATTTCATTTAACCTTTGTTTAGTTTTTTTAATTTCATTAGTATGAATTTCAATATCAGTTACTTGACCTTGATAACCTCCACTTGGTTGATGTACCATAATTCTAGAATTAGGCAGTGAAAATCTCATATCTTTAGATCCAGCTGTTAAAAGCAATGATCCTGCGGAAGCAGCTTGACCAATGCATATAGTCATTATTTCAGAAGATATATATTTCATAGTATCATAAATCGCTAAGCCAGACCAAACTATCCCTCCAGGAGAATTAATATAAAAAGAAATTTCTTTTTTTGGATTTTCAGACTCTAAAAAAAGCAACTGAGCACAAATGAGACTTGCTATATTGTCATCAATAGGTCCAGTTAAAAAAATAATTCTTTCTTTTAATAACCTAGAATAAATATCATAAGCTCTTTCACCACGAGAAGTTTGCTCAACTACCATTGGTATTAAATTATTAGTAATTTTGTCAATATCTTTCATTATATTTCCTTTTTAATATCAAAAACTTTTTTCTCAAGTTTTTCATAACTAGCTTTATTAACTTTTGTTTTGATTGAATTGGATTGAGAAATTACATGGTTAATTACTTTATCCTCTAGTATAGGACCTCTAATAGTTTCAATTGATGAGGGATTCTTTTTAAAATATTCTATTATTTCTTTTTCTTGACCTGGATATTGGGAAGCGTACTGCATCATTCCATTCGACAATTCTTTTTCATCAACAACAATCTTATTTTCTTTAGCAATAAACTGTAAAAGAATAGCCAATTTAACTCTTCTTTTAGAAATTTTTTCGTATCTTTTTTTTAATTCATTATCATTAAGTTTTTTATCATCTTCATCAAGAGTTCCTTCTTTTTTTGCATGCTCAAGCCTATGCCAAATATCATTAAATTCTTGTTCGAGAATTCCTTGAGGTAAATCAAAAGAATGCTCCTTATCAAGAATGTCCATAAGTTCTTTTTTCCCAATTTGCTTTAATCCATTTTCGTATTGGGATATTAGACTTTTTTCTAAATTATTTTTTAAGTCAGTTTCACTATTTAGACCATTTTTATTTAAAAATTCTTTATCCACAACAAATGGAACTAACTCTTCAATATTATTTATTACAACTTCAAATTTTGCTAATTTTTCTTCATTTAATTTTAACGATTTTGAAATATCTAATTCTAGATTTGTCCTGTCTCCTTTTTTTAATTTTTTATCTAATAATTTTTTTCCAATTAAAGGGAGTACTTGATAATCTGAATCGATTACTATGGGTAAATTTTTTTGATTTTTTAAATAATCAGGAATGCTTTCTTCTTTTGATGATAAATCTACTAGAACTCTATCAGTTTTTTTAATTTCTCTACTGTTTTTGATTTCTAAATATTTTTTTTGAGATTTAAGGAATTCTTTATAATTACTCTCTACAATTTTTTTATCTAAATCAATTTCATACTGATTTATCTTTATATTTTTAAAATCCTTTAGTTTTATTTCAGGCTCTAAATCAATTTTTATTTGAACCTCAATAGGCTTATTTTTTTCATATTTTTTTAGGTCTATTTTTGGTTTGGTAAATGGTTTTAATTTTTTTTCATTCATTAAATCTTTGGTCTTTTCTTGAACTAATTTTTCTAAAGACTCTGATAAGACATTATTTTCATATTTTTTTCTAACAATGTTAACAGGTGCTTTTCCTTTTCTAAATCCTGGCAAAGATACTGTAGGTATTAATTCTTTTATTTTAGAATCAATAATTTGATTGATATCCTCATATGGAATTTCTAATGAATACTCTTTATATAAAGTTCCTGATTTAATTTCTTTTATTGACATCAAAACACCTCTTAAAATGGTAGGCCGAAAAGGACTTGAACCTTCACACCTCGCGGCACTAGAACCTAAATCTAGCGTGTCTACCAATTCCACCATCGGCCCATTATTCTGCCGCTTTTATGATGATTACAATAAAAAACAATAGAGAATTTAAAATATAAATGGTTTTTTTAAAATTTGGGGCGAACGATGGGATTCGAACCCACGACATCGGCCACCACAAGGCCGCGCTCTAACCAACTGAGCTACGTTCGCCATATTAATAGTTTTATTAATAAAATTAATTGGCTATACCAATTTTATGAAAGTTTCAAAAAAAATAATTAATTTAGAGACAGAATCAGCTTTCACAATACTTGCAAAAGCAACAAAACTGAAGTTAGAAGGTAAAGACATCATTAACCTTGGAATTGGTCAACCGGATTTTTCCACACCAATCAATATTCAAGAAGCCGCAATCAAAGCTATTAAAGATGGTCATCATGGCTACACTCCATCAAATGGAATTTTAGCTCTACGTGAAGCTGTATCTGAACATATTTATAATGACTACAATGTATCTATTAGCCCTGATCAAGTATTAATCACTCCTGGGGGCAAACCGACTATTTTCTACTCTAGTCTCATACTAGGAGGAGGAGAAAATGAAATAATATATCCTGATCCTGGTTTTCCAATTTATAGATCTATGATTAATTTTAGCGGTGCTAAAGGAGTTCCGTTAAAGATTCTTGAGGAAGATAATTTTGAAATTAACATAAATAAGCTTGAGAAACTTATTACAAATAAAACAAGCTTGATTATAATTAATAATCCTAATAACCCCACTGGCTCCTTCATGAATAAAAAAAAGATAGATGAAATTGTTAAAATGTTAGAAAATTATCCAGATGTATTTGTAATGTCTGATGAAATATACAGCAAAATAATTTTTAATGATCAAAAAATGCCATCCTTTTTAAATTACGAAACTTTAAGAGAAAGGTTGATAGTTTTAGAGGGTTGGAGCAAAACATTTTGCATGACTGGATGGAGATTAGGCTGGAGTATTTGGCCTAAAGAATTATATGAACATGCAAACAAATTATGTGTTAATGATCACTCTTGCCCAAGTATAATATCTCAGTATGCTGGCTTGGAAGCACTAAAGGGTCCTAAAGATGCTATCGAAAAAATAAAAAAAGAATTTCAAAATAGAAAAGAGTTTGTCCATACAAAATTAAACGAACTTGAAAAAATATCATGTTTTGAACCTGGAGGAGCATTTTATGCTTTTCCTAATATATCTAAATCTGGATTTAACGGACAAAAATTTTCTGATATAGCTCTTGAAGAAAAAGGTGTTGCTTTAGTTCCTGGTACTAGTTTTGGGAATAGCGCAAAAGACTTTGTTAGAGTTAGCTATGCGAATTCAATGGAAAATTTAGAAAAAGCAATCTATAGACTTTCATCAATATGAAAAAAATTGAAGCAATAATCAAACCATTTAAACTATCATTAGTTAAAGAAGCTCTACATGAAGTAGGTATTTCTGGAATGACTGTTTCTGATGTAAAAGGCTTTGGAAGACAAAGAGGCTCAACTGGAGGAATTGATAAATCTGCTGAGTATGATGATGAGTTTCTTGTTAAAATGAAACTGGAGGTTATTGTAGAGGATGAGGATGCTGAAAAAGTTACAGAATCAATAAAAAAAGCTGCATATTCAGGGAAAATTGGTGATGGCAAAATCTTCATTTCTGCAGATACATCATCGCTGTATGCGTGAGATACAGTTAAAAACATAGTTAAGAAAAAAATCCCTAAAATTTTAATCATAAAACGTTCCTCCTAGTTAATAGTGAGTACATAAATCATAAATAAATTATAATAACAAAGGATTTCTTAACATAGGTCCAAATTAGACTACCGAGGTTTTGTAATTATAGAGAAACAGCAGTGATAAATTTATGATTTTGAAAAAAATGAACGTTTCTTTGGTTCTTCTTGTTTAGGTTTTTCAATGGATTGTTGTGATTCCGATCCGTTGAAAGTGTTTTTACTGCCAAGCCCTTTAACTGGTTCAGCTGATTTCATAACTTTTTTTAATTGCGCAACTTTATCAAGTGTTTTTTGATCAGTGTTAGTGCAATGTAAGTCTGAATAAATGTTCGCCCCTTCCTCTATTGATAGGGTTTTGTAACGAAGAGTGCCTATAACAGTAGCGGTTTTTTTAATCGTAACTTTTCCATTAGTTTGAATGGCACCACTTACTGATCCATGGATTTCAATTTGATCACAAGTAACTGAACCAATAATTTCTGCGGATGAGCCCACAAAAATGATCTTTGCGGCAACACTTGTTTCAACCTTACCATATATTTCTATTGCATCAGTCTGAATATTTGATCCTTTAAAAGAAGTGCCACTGCCAATAACCATTTTATTTGGACTATCGCCAATATTTTTTTCTGTATTTAAAAATACCTGTTTACCTTCATCAGCAAGGCTTTTCGGTAGTGTTTCCAATTTTGGAGTTTCAACCATATTTTTTCTCCCCTACTACCAAACATTCATGAAATCAATCAAATAAAGTGGGTAAATTGGCTACAAAGACCGAAATGGACCATTTTTTTTTAAATATATTGTGTAAACAATTAAAATACATATTAAAAACATGTGACAATAATAGAATTACAAAAAATTATGGAACAGCAAATTGACACACTTTGGGTTCTTATTAGCGCCATCCTAGTTTTTATTATGCAAGCTGGCTTCATGTGCTTAGAGGCTGGATTATCAAGAAAAAAAAATAATATTAATGTAGCATTAAAAAATATTGCAGATTTTGGTGTTTCTGTCAGTGTTTTTTGGGCAGTTGGATTTGGGATAATGTTCGGATCCTCATTTGGAGGTATATTTGGCACAGATAGTTTTTTCTTTGTTTCAGAAAATGCCCTCAATCAAAGCTTTTTTGTTTTTCAGGCTATGTTTGTTGCAACAGCTGCTTCAATTATATCGGGAGTAGTAGCGGAACGGTTAAAGTTTTTTGGATACTTATATATAACTTTTTTCACAGCTTTATTGATTTATCCAGTAGCAGGTCATTGGGCTTGGGCTGATTTAAATCGTGATCCTGCAATAGCATTAACAAACTCAATGGGATGGTTAGGTAAAATTGGATTTGTTGATTTTGCTGGCAGTACAATAGTTCACAGTGTGGGAGGATGGATAGCACTTAGTGCCGCTATTGTTATTGGTCCGCGCTTTGGACGTTTTAAAAAAGATAATACGGTACAAAAATTTAACGGAAGTAATCTTCCTTTAGCAGCTCTTGGTACCTTAATTTTATGGTTTGGTTGGTTTGGTTTTAATGGAGGGAGTAACGGTGCTCTTGATGATACAGTCCCACTTATTTTAGTAAATACATTTCTATCCGCCGCCGCCGGTCTTATTGCAAGCTTAACCTTTGGATATCTCATCTTAAAAAAAGTTGAATCACATTATATTATTAATGGTCCACTAGCTGGATTAGTTGCCATTACTGCTTCGTGTCATGCCGTTAATCAACTGAGTGCAATTGCTATAGGAATGATTGGAGGTATTATTGCAAGTTACGGGAATAGCATTTTAGAAAAATTAAAAATTGATGATGTTGTAGGAGCTATACCTGTTCATCTCTTTGCTGGTATTTGGGGCACTTTAGCTGTAGCACTATTTGGTAATGCTGATTTGATAGGAACAGATCTCAGTATGGGAAATCAATTAAAGGTGCAAATTATTGGAATTTTATCTATAGGCGCATATAGTTTTTGTGGTTCCTATCTTCTTGTTTTTTTAATTAATTTTTTTATCCCTTTAAGAGTAACACGCGTACAAGAAGAGCTTGGACTGAATATTGTTGAACATAATGCTTCAACTGATAATTTTGAGTTATTAAAAATTTTAAAAAAACAAATGGAAACGAAAGATTTGTCTCTACGTGGTCCGCAAGATCCTTTTACTGATGCTGGGCAAATAGGTTTTTATTATAATAGGATCATGCAAGAATTAGAAGAAAGTAAAATTGAGCTGGATAAATGGCGGAAGCGTATTCTCAGTGAAATAAATTTAGCAGCAGAGGTGCAGCAAAGTCTTTTACCCACAGTGAGTTTAGATAAATATCCTGTAGCAGGAATTAATATTCCATTAGGAGAAATATCCGGTGATTTTTTTGATTATATTCCTGTGAATAATAAACTCTATTTTACTCTAGGTGATGTCTCAGGAAAAGGGGTGAATGCTGGAATTGTCATGGCAAAAGCTTCCACGTTATTTAAGATTTTCTCTAAACAAGAGATGTCGCCACAAGACATTTTATATGAAACAAATAATGAATTAGTAGAAACATCTGTTCAAGGCATGTTCATTACAATGATTGTAGGTGTATATGATGTAGAAACACAGATGATTGAGTGGTCTAATGCTGGTCACCAACCACCTTTAGTACGCGATCAAAAAGGTCAGTTTACGGAATATACAGAAGCCGGTATTCCAGTAGGTGTTGTGAAACAAGATTCGGGTGAAATTTTTCCAACAACCTCTTTATTATTAAAAGATAAACGTTTATTTATTTTTACAGATGGAATTACGGAAGCAACAAACAATAAAGGGGAAGAATTAGGGGTTAAGGGAATTAAAAGTATTTTAGAAAAAAATAAAGGACTTTCAACAAAAAGAGAGGTAGAAAAAACAGTAACTACCATTCAGCAAACAACTGAAAAACTTAATGATGATTTAACTCTTCTTGTTATAGGATAAGAAATTCTGTTAATAATATTATATGCTATTTTTTGAATTAGTTTTATATGTATTACTCGGTTTGGCGGTTGGTAGTTTCACCAATGTATGTATACACCGTCTTCCCTTGCAACAGAGTATCGTCCTACCTAAATCACACTGTCCTAATTGCAAAACAACTTTACCCTACTACTATAATATTCCTTTATTCTCTTATCTCTACTTACAAGGAAAATGCGCTTTTTGTGAAAAACGAATACAGCAGAGATATATTATTGTAGAATTATTAAGTGCGTTGTTTTTTTTATATTTTGGATGGACTTATGAATTAAATATTAATTTATTTTATTTTTTCATACTTATACCAATCTTTATTATGATCTTTTACATTGATCTTAAACATTTAATCATCCCCGATTCACTTGTTTTACTAATTGGGCTCTTAGCATTAGGAAAATTATTTATACCGAATCTAGATCCAATGTTTACATCGCTATACCCATCCACACTAGGCGCTTTACTAGCTGGTAGTTTTATTGGGGGATTAATTATTTTTTATCAATATGTGCGTAAAATGGAAGGTATGGGACTAGGTGATTTAAAATTGTTTATAGTTCTAGGTTTTTTATTTGGCATTCACGGCATTTTATTTATTTTAATTCTTTCTGCACTTAGTGGTGCAATAATTGGAAGTTGCTTATTAATTCGGGGAGGAAAAAATTTTAAAACTCAACTCCCCTTTGGTCCCTACATTATTGGTGCAAGTTTCCTCTATATATTGATAGGTCCACAGTTAATTAAGATAACTGAATTATTTTTACTTAATATTTTCCTTTAATATAAAATTGATAAATGTTTATATCAGTTGAAAAACAATGATTGAAAATAAAAAATTGTTACTAGATATTTGCAATATTGCCATATTAGCAGGAGATGAAATTCTTCATTTTTATAATAAAGATATTGCAGTTACTCATAAAGATGATTCATCTCCTTTAACAAAAGCTGATTTAGCTTCTAATAAATTCATCATTGATTCACTTCATAGTTTAAATTCTAATATTCCTGTTTTAAGTGAAGAGTCACTTGTTGATTGGAACAAAAGAAAGAATTGGAGCAAATATTGGTTAGTTGACCCTTTAGACGGCACTAAAGAGTTTATTAAAAAAAATGGAGAGTTCACCGTTAATATTGCTCTAATTGAAAATAATAACCCAATCTTAGGGGTTATTTTTGCACCTGCAAAATCAACACTCTATTTTGCTCAAAAAGGATTTGGATCTTTTTCATTACATACCAAAATTGAATTAAACAGTCTTGATGAAGCAAAAAAAATTACTGTGACAGAACAATCTAATATAGTGCGTATTATAGGAAGTCGCTCTCATTCTAATAATACTTTTGCAAATTGGGTTAATGAAAAATTTCCCAAAGCAAAAATTCTTCAAGCAGGGAGTTCACTCAAATTTTGCTTAATAGCTGCAGGTGATGCAGATATTTATCCTCGTTTTGGACCAACTTCTGAATGGGATATAGCAGCTGGCCATATTATTTTAAATGAAGCGGGTGGCAAAATATTAACTTTGGATAATAAAGATATAAATTATAATGAAAAGGAGAGTTTATTAAATCCAGAATTTATAGCTTCTAACAATGCTATTTAAAAAATAGTTGCACCAAATATTTTAATTTGATCATCTTCTATACCAAGAACAAGTCTCCCTAAAAAATCTCCGGATACTTCATTGCTTTTTTGTTTAAATAAAACAGTAACAAATCCATCCCTTCGTAAACATCCTAAAAAAATTTTATTTTCATCCAAACTTGTAAGCAATTTATTATTTGCCCATTGTTTTCCTATTTCTACTTCATTCGCACCTAAGAGCATTTTGGCAGAAAAATCTTTTATGAATTCAAAATAATCTTTTTTGTTCGAGCTGTTTACAAGGTTATCCCAAAGAGGATTTGCTATATCTAATATTTCTTCATCTGATTTTTCAAGCAGATTCATTTTCTTCTTTTTCATCAACGATATGATAAAGAGGAGCTTTCTCCAATGTAAATTTACCTGTTTTAGGATCTCTTCTTGATACCGTTAAGCAATGCCAATTTTCATCATCCAACTTCATATGATCACCTCGATAATAATATCCTGGCCATCTTGTTTCTTCACGGAAAAGAGTATGTTCCGCTACACATTGTGAAGTGAGTGCACGATGTTTTAATTCCCAAGCACGCATAAGTTGATGATAGTCTTCAGCTCCTATATTTTCAAGGTCTTCTTGTAAAATATTTAAATGCTCAATTCCTTTTTTGAGCAAATTATCGTTCGTCATGTAATTAACTCCAACCCCACCTACATATTCATCCATTATTTTTTGCAGACGTTGCAGTCCTTGTATAGGTAAAATATAACTTGGCGACACTGTGCCACTTGTTATTTCATTTCTACCAACTTTATAATTCTCAAGAGGTTTATAGATAATATCTTTAAAATTAGCACACTGTTCTTCATTAACTTCTATTTCTTCACCTCCAAGATCTTTGATATATTTAACGGCAGCTTTTGCAGCTAAACGTCCCTCGGTAAATGATCCAGAAGAAAATTTATGCGCACTACCACCAACAGTATCACCCGCGCCAAACAAACCGTCAACTGTAAGCATTCTGTTGTACCCCCAAAAATACTCTGGAGGAGATAAATCTTCAGGTCCACTTACCCATGCACCTGAGCATGTTGCGTGTGATCCCATAACATAGGGTTCAGAAGTAGTTAGTTCTGGATTTGTATATTTTGGATCAATATCTTGAGATGCCCATACCACTGCTTGACCAACGGTCATACCTAGAAAATTTTCCCAACCAACAGTTTCTAAGTGAGGATCTTGAAAAGCTTCTTTAGTAACCATATGTATTGGTCCACCGCCAGCTTTAACCTCTTCAATAAAAGCGTGATTTCGCAAACATGTAGGAACAGGAACATGGTCTATATATTCACCAACCAATTCTTTTGTTTTTTCATACCATTTTTTCTCATAATTTTCTCCATTACCATTTTGAGTATACGTCTTAAGATGAAGAAAATAAGCGCCAACGGGACCGTAACCATCTTTAAATCTCGTTAGAACAATTCTGTTTTCCATTTGTGTCATTTTTGCTCCAACAGCAATAGGTAAAGCATAAGCTGACCCATTACTCCAAGGTGCATACCAAGTTCTACCCATTCCTTCCCCAACAGCTCGAGGTTTAAAAATATGAGATGCGCCACCAGCAGCTACTATTACTGCTTTAGCTCTAAAGACATGGTAATTTCCAGTACGCATATTAAATCCAACAGCACCACCAACTCTATTCTCTTTACTCTCATCCATAAGGAGATGTGTAATCATTATTCTATTGTAAATTTTATCCGCTGATTTTTTTGCTGCTTCTGCTACTATTGGTTTGTAACTTTCTCCGTGAATCATTATTTGCCATTTACCTTCTCTTAGATAGCGTCCTGTTTTTTCATTTCGCATCATTGGTAAACCCCAATCATCAAACATATGAACAGTAGAATCAACATGGCGTGCCATATCGTAACCCAGATCTTCACGTACAAGTCCCATTAAATCATTTCTAGCATACCTGACATGATCTTCTGGTTGATTCTCACCCCACTGCATACCCATATAACAATTAATTGCATACAAACCTTGAGCAACAGCACCACTTCTATCAATATTAGCTTTTTCTACACAAATAATTTTTAAATCTCTACCCCAGTGTCTTGCCTCAAAAGCAGCTCCAGTTCCTGCCATTCCTCCACCTACTACGAGGACATCACAATTCTCATAAACTGTTTTAATTTTTGCCATTAGTAATAAACACCTTGTTTAAAATTACTCTTTTTTATTTTTGGAAGACCTGTATCGATATTAAGACCATTAGGCTCTAAGTATAGTAGCTCAGAATCTATCTCCTCTTTTGTTGGTAATTCTTTTTCAGCTAGTTTTGGAATATATTCTCCCCAAGGCTTTGTTGTGATTGGAGATTCAAAGTTTTTTTCTGTTCCATTTCTAAATTTTATTCTCCATGAAATTGTTCCTTTTTCTTCTTCACGCAAAACACGAACGCTATGACCCATTGGAGCAAAGTCCGCATAACCTCTTGCATCAATTGCTTCATTAGGGCATGCTTTTACACATGAATAACATTCCCAACACATATTGGGCTCAATATTAACAGCTCTACGAGTTGTTTTATCAATGTGCATTATATCAGAAGGACAAATATCAACGCAGTGTCCACATCCATCACATTTAGTCATATATACAAAAGTTGACATTTTATTTTTTCCTTTTTTTATTTATTTTTTTCATAATTTTTTAATAATGTTTTGGTGCTTCTCTTTTAATTCCTAAACCAAATTGTTTTGGTTTATCTGCAGGTAGCGGAAGGTTATCTCTTGAACCATCAGCTTCAGCTAAATTTTTTTGTATTGCAGCGCCTGGTTTATAAAACATATGAGCAAATTTAGACCAATATACTCCCCCAAATAAAACTAAATTAGATATTCCAAATAAAGCTAAAAATAAAGTATCCCAAACATTAATATTTGAGAATTGGAAAAAGGACCATATCAAGGCTAAGGTTGATGTAATAATAAGCGCTAAAACAAATAGGTCTGCTTGTATAATGCGGTACCAAGGATAGGCTTCTGCAACAACATCGACTCTTAGAAAAAACCAAAACCAGTATCCGCCAAGACAAGTCATCAATGCCCCTAAGTGCCATAAGATTGGCCAGTAAGTAGGGGTAACTATATTCGTTGAAGAATAACAAAAGATCATAATAACGGAAGAAATCCAGAAAATAATAGTTCCGTACATACCTAATAGATGAGCCACTCTTCTTTTTCCTGCACCTAATTCAGAAGTTGTTAATATTTCATGAGCTACTGTTTTTAGAACTACGGATGTTTTTTTCCCCGCACTAACTTCTGTTTTAGCTTGGAGTTTTGCTTTTTTCGCATTTTGAAAAAAATATTTTACATTTTTTTTATGGATTATATCCATAACAGTACCAATGATAACTAGAGCAATCATGGTTATAACGAATAACTGCATTAAAGAGGAGGGGATAGTTAGTGACAATTCTGCAAAAGGATTCGTTGAAATCATTTAGTATATTTCCCCAAAATTAAATAATTATTATGTTAGTCTTTGTATGTTTTTATAGCTTTTTAAAGAATTTTTATCAAAATGAAACATTTATTGCGTTAAATAAATAAATATTTAATAACATAATAATTATGAAAATATTGGTTTGTGGTTTACCTGGATCTGGCAAAACATGGTTATCTGAAAGATTAGTAAAGCATTTGGATAACTGTGCTTGGTATAACGCTGATTTTGTTCGTAAATATGCAAATGATTGGGACTTTGAAATTGAAGGGAGAATGAGACAAGCCAACAGAATGAAGACCTTTGCAGATTTTGAAAAGAATAATGGCAGATGGGTTGTGTGTGACTTTGTAGCACCTACAGAAAAAGCAAGAACAGCATTCAATGCTGATTATCTTATTTGGATAGATACTATTAAGGAGGGGCGAGTAGTAAACGCAAAATTAAATCAACTTAATGCAATTAATAATCTTCCATTTGATGCAAAATCTCTTTCGACGAGTAAGAAATTTGATGATACAACGAAAATGTTTGAAAAGCCATCTAATGCCAATGAGCATATAACGAGTTTTTTAACTGATGATGAAATAAAATTATTAGCTGAGAAAATTAAAAATGTTTGATTGGAAAAAACCTACTGTTGAGATGCTTGGACGGTGGCAACCCTGGCATGATGGTCATACCGAATTATTTAAAAGAGCATTGCAAAAAACTGGACAGGTTTGCATTATGTACCGTGATGTAGGAGGATCAGATGCTGGCGTAGAAGGACAATCAGATAACCCTTTTCAATTTGAAGAAGTGAAAAAAAATATAATTGAAGGGTTAAAGCCTCATGGATATGAAGAAGGTCGAGAATATGTAGTTATTAAGGTTCCTAACATTATTGATATATCTTATGGCAGAGGAGTGGGCTACACATTCACTGAACATGATTTAGGAGTAGAAATACATAAAATTTCTGCAACAAATATCAGAAAAGAAATGCGCCAAAAAGGTGAATTAAAAGAAAAATAATTTAGTTTTGAAATCCGTATTTGCGTAAACGAGCATCACCCGTTCTAGCATGTGCTTCCATTCCTTCTAACCGAGAAATTCTAGCAGCGGCTGCACCAACTTCTTTATTTGATTCTTTTGTCATACGTTGGAATGTAACTGTTTTAATAAATTTACCAACAAATAAACCACCCGTGTATTTTGCTGCCCCTTTTGTTGGAAGGATATGATTAGTGCCTGAGCATTTATCTCCGTAGGCAACAGTTGTCTCTTCGCCTAAAAATAATGATCCATAGTTTTTTAATTTATCAAGCCACCAATCTAATTTTTCTGCTTGTACTTCTAAATGTTCAGGTGCATATTGATCACTAATCTCACATAACTCTTCATTCGTATCACACAGAATAATTTCTCCGTAATCACGCCATGCTGCTTCAGCATTATTTTTTGATGTTTCAGGAAGTGCAGCAATTAATTCAGGTACTCTCTTCATCACATAGTCACATAATTGTTGATCAGTGGAATATAACCAAGCAGGGGAGTTAGGTCCATGCTCTGCTTGTCCTACTAAATCAACAGCAATCATTTCTTTATCAGCTGTATGATCAGCAATAATTGCAATTTCAGTTGGGCCAGCAAATAAATCAATACCAACTTTGCCGTACAAAATTCTTTTTGCTTCAGCAACATATTGATTCCCTGGTCCAACAATCATATCAACTTCTGGATTACCAAAGCATCCATAGGCAAAAGCTCCGATCGCTCCAATTCCACCAATATTCATAATAACATCAGCACCACATAAATTCGCTGTATAAATAATAATGGGATTTGCACCGTTCACATCTTTTGGAGGACTTGCTGCAATAACATTTTTTACGCCTGCCACTTTTGCTGTTGTTATACTCATTACTGCGGATGCAATATTATTGTAACGACCACCAGGCACATAACAACCAACACTATTAACTGGAATTAATTTTTGCCCTGCAAACAAACCGGGTGATAATTCAACTTCAAAATCATTATTAAGGTGTTTTAATTGATGTTCAGCAAAACTTCTTACTCTATCATAAGAGAATTGCACGTCATCTTTTACCTTTTGATCAAGAGACTTAATAACCTCTTCAATTTTTTCTTTGGAAACAATAACATCACCTTCATAATTATCAAATTTACGCGATATATCTTTTATCCCTTCATCTCTTCTTGATTCAATTTCATTTAATACATCCTGAACTCTTTTACGAGTTTCTGCTTCATCTGAAGAGGCTGTTTTATCTGCTTTTTTAATATACTTTATAGTCATCTCATTTTTTCAACTAATTTGAAAACATCTATATCCAATTGTTTAAGAATATGCACTATATCAATTGGTACCCAATTTTCTCTAATAAGTCCTTCATCATGAAGGTAAAAATCCATTACTCTCATAGTTATTTGTTTTTGTGTAGGTTCATAACCTAGCCAATCTTTTGAACCATGTGTTGCTGTTATGCTGTGCCAACCTCCTGTCATGGAATATGATCCATCTCCTAATTCAACATAGTGGCCAATTTTCCAATAATTTCTTTCTTTAAAAGTTAATCGAAAAGGTAACTGGTGATGATCAACAAAACCTTCTAGCCCCCTAGCTGTTCCAATGCCACAAGGTCCATACCACATCATCTTTTTATGCCAAAAATCCTTTTGTGGGTGATCTATCAATTTGTTGCGAATTTCTTGATTGGTTATTCCTTCTTCAGATTCAGGTTTAATGTTTAAACTTCTTTGCATTGTTAATCCTTGGCTCAAAGATTCTTTTGAGAGTTTAATATCTAAATTTTCAAATGAAGATCCATTCCCAATAATTGGTCCAGGCCACATTTCTTCAATGCCAAGTGAAGGATTGATAGGCCAAAAACCAGCTTGGCGAATAAAATCCATAATATCAATTAGTACATAGGATTTAATTATTTTATTATCTTTTAATTGATGCACTTCACAAAGACGTAAGTGAATTGTTTTTTTTGTAGCCGGAATATTTAACCAAGGTTTAGTAAAGGTTCCTGTTAAATGACTTATACAAGATACAAATATTTTATCTTGAAAACTGCCCCCAATTATTAAATTATCTCTTCTCTCTAAATCAGGAAAAGAAGTTAAGAGAGGCTCCCATAATAATTGTTCAATTGCATCAATACCCTTAATTTCATTTATTGGATAAAATCCATTTAACTCTGCCTCACTGTGATAAGCTTTTTCTAAATTTTTTTTTAGCGAACTTAAAGAAGATTCAACGATATTTTTAAGAAGAGCTCTTATATTTTTTTTATTTTGAACATTCTCTTTTGGATCTAAATTAATTGTTTTTAGGTTGGGATCAACCTTTATACCTGTTTTAAAATCTTCAATCTGCATTACAAAAACTTTTAATTTAGTTACTCACAATTATCCATTATTAACTAATTGATTTATTCAATATATTGAATAATATTCAAAAAAAATGAATAATTTATAGTATAGATATGTCAAATAGTATTCAATCACGTCTTGCAAAATTTGATGAACTTATACCCAGCACAGTTCCTTTTGTTGAAGGAAAATTAAAAGGACACCAGGATAGAAAAAATTATTCAATTATTGGTCCTGGGGTCAGTGAGGATACTAAACAAAATGTAAAATTAATTGAGGCTCATGGATTTAATATTGGGGCTGTTAGTGCCGCTCCTATGAATGGATCAGGACTGCATAGTCATACCACTGCCGAGGTATTTATTATTCATTCTGGATCTTGGTCCTTTTATTGGGGTGTTAATGGAGAAGAGGGAGAAGTAATTCTTAATACTGGTGATGTTGCATCATTTCCAACGAATATGTTTAGAGGATTTAAAAATGTTAGTGATAAAGAAGCTCTTATGTTTGTTGTTCTTGGTGAAAATGATCCCGGTATTATTACCTGGACCCCAAAGTTGCTTAAAGAAGCAAATGAGTCTGGAATGTTATTAATGGAAGATAGATCGTTAATTGATCTTGATAAACAAAATATACCAGATGGTAAAATAGTTACAAAACCTCTTCAAGAAAAAGAACTGCAAGCTTTTGATCATTATAGCTCAGAAGAAATAGAAAAATTTGTTATTAGATATCAAGATACAACCATGTATGTTGATGATGAACATTATAATTCAAACTCAATTATTAATTATTTAGATTCTTTTGAAATTCATGGAAAAGAAATAGAACCACAAATTCTTCATAAAACTGGTTTTGGACTGTCTTTATTAAAAGGAACTTCGGCTCATATCCATTCTTACACAAGAGATCGATCTGAATTTTATAATTGTTTAAGTGGAGAATGGGAAGTTACATGTGATGACGAAAAAGTTATTCTTGGACCTCGTGATAGTTTTTCTGCGCCAAAAAAATCAAAAAGAAGTGTTAAGCAGATAAGTAGAGATGAAGGTAGCTTATTTATCGTCCGAGAAACAAACTGACTTTCAATAAATATGAAAGGTTTTGATAATCAATTTAAAGATTTACCTGATTTTATTTTAAAAATTACATATCAAATATGGGAAAACAACGATGTTGAGTCTATTAAAAAATATTATGCTGATATACCTGAAGTTAGTCTTGCTACGCCAACACGCTCACCTTCAGGAGTCATCTATGGGGCAGAGCCTGTTATTAAGGGTACTTTAGCAAGTAAAAAATTATTTCCAGACCGCACCTTGTTGGGTGAAGATGTAATATGGATTGGAAATGATGAAGAGGGTTATTTTTCTTCACACCGTATTCTGTCTACTGTAACGCATAATCAAGATGGTTTATATGGTAAGGCTACTGGAAAAAAACTAGTCTACAGGGGTATTGCTGATTGTGCTTGTAAAAATAATCAAGTTTATGATGAATGGTTAGTAAGAGATCAAGGTGCAATAGTAAGACAGATTGGTATTGATCCAAAAAAATTTGCATACAATTTAATTATGGAAGAGGGAGGAACTGATAAAGCCGATCAACCATTTAATAATAATACTCCTATTAAGTCTATATATAACCCGCCCTCTTTGCCTGAAATAAATACAGGTAAAGCTTATAGCAATATTTTAAGCAGTATTATGAATGGTGAAAAAAATGTAATTGAAGAAAATTATGATAGAGCAATTCAACAATATCAACCCGGTGGTTTCATTAGGTATGGAAGAGAAGAAGTGCTAAATTTTTGGAGCAATCTTAAATCTTCTTTTCCAAATTCTGAATTTAAGATTGAACATATAAGTTTTACAGAAAACAGTAATAATCCAAAAAAAGCAGCAATTCGCTGGTCCATATCTGGTAAACATAGTGGTGCTGGTATGTTTGGAACGCCAACAGAGGCCGATGTGTATGTGATGGGTATTAATCATGCAGAGTTTGGTTCTCGTGGCATAAAAAATGAATGGATACTTTTTGATGAAACAATGATCTGGAAACAGATTTTAATGCAGACAGGCTAAATTTATGACATCTATTTTAACAACGCATGTAGGCAGTTTACCTCGCTCTAAAGAATTATCAGAATTATTGTTTAATAAAGATAAAGGCGAGTCATTTGATAGTAACTTATTTCAAGATGTGGTTAAGAAAAACGTCGAGCAGGTCGTTAATAAACAACTAGATGTCGGTATAGATTTTGTTAGCGATGGTGAAATGAGCAAAATAAGCTATGCTACTTATGTAAAAGATCGACTACATGGTTTTTCTGGAGAAAGTGAAAGAAGAGCGCCAGCAGACTTAGATGATTTTCCAAACTATAAAGAAAAAATAGCACAAAGCGGCGGAACTCCTACATATACACGTCCATGTTGCACAAGTAATTTGGAACTGAAGGATGATGATTCACTACATAAAGATATTGGAAATTTTAGTAAAGCGTTACAAAAAGCAAATCATCAGAGAGGTTTTATGAACGCTGCATCTCCAGGAGTAATTTCAGTATTCATGCCAAATAAATTTTATAAGGATGATGATGAATATATGGAAAAATTGTCTTTCCTTATGGCAAATGAATATAAAGCAATAACAAAAGCTAATATTCAATTACAATTAGATTGTCCTGACTTGGCTCTAGCAAGACATATGAGTTATAAATCTTTGTCAGATGAAGATTTTTTAAAAAAGGCAGAAAAGCAAATTGAATACTTAAATAATTCTTTAGTTGATGTGCAAAGTGATATGGTGCGTATGCATATATGTTGGGGTAATTATGAAGGTCCTCACACTCATGATATTAGTCTAGAAAAAATACTTCCGATAATTTTGAAGGCAAAAGTGAAATATTTTTTAATTGAATCGTCAAATCCTAGACATTCGCATGAATGGAAAATATTTAAAGATATTAAACTTCCTAAAGATAAAATTCTTGTCCCTGGCTTAATTGATTCAACGTCAAATTTTGTAGAACATCCAGAAGTTGTAGCTGATAGATTAATTCAATTTTCAACAGTGATTCCAAAAGAACAATTAATGGCAGGAACAGATTGTGGTTTCAGTACATTTGCAGGCTTTGGAAAAATAGATGAAAATATATGTTATGAGAAACTCCATGCATTAGTTGAGGGCACGAAGCTAGCTTCAAAAGTTATTTAATTATTTAATTGGTTGTTTCGTTGAAGTAAATCAACACCAACACACTTTAAGAAATGTAAATGATCAATAAAAATCCAGTTTTCAGCTAATTTATCGCCATCTCTTCTATAAAGATCTACAACTCTCATCTCTCCTATTTTGTCTGAGCTCGATGTAAGTCCCATATAATTACTTTTAGGTTTCATTTTTAAATTAGGCCAACCAAACCATCCGCCATAATTTCCTTCTGCATTTTCAAGCTTATGACCTGTAAATTCAATATAATCTAACCCTTCTTCAAAAGGGCCAGTATGTCCTTTTAAATATCCTTCATAAGTATACGACGCACCAATGCCACCAGGTCCCCACCAAATCATATCTTTATGCCAATCTTTTTCTAAATCTGGAACTGTTGTCTTCATTCCGCCTCCAACCAATCTATTAGCCATTTGCATCATAAGATCTAAAGTTTTCTGCCCTTCCGCTTCAGGTTGTTTATTGAAGTAAAGACCATCGTGAGTCATTGGGCCTGCATTAAAACCAATCATTCCAGTTGAATCCGGAATAATAGGAAGTTGTAATTGTTGCATAAACTTCATTATATCAAGAAAAAAAGCACCCTCTGTAATTTTATTGTTTTCAACTTTATAAAATTCACAGTACCATAACATTACAGCTTTGTTTGTTGGCACTATACCTAAAAAGGAATGATTAAATATACCAAGTAAGTGACCCATATTAACAACCCATTTTGAAGAATGATTGTCTATTAAGTTTGTGCCAGCATAAAAAATATCCATTCTTCTTTGGATAGGCATAAAAGAATTTTTAATTGGTATCCATAGATCATTGGCAACATTGTCTGCCCCTTTAAGCTCATTAAAAGGATGAGTACATCTCATATGAAAATCATCAGAGGTAAATTTAGAAATTGTTTCAGCAAGATGTTTGTTTTCAGTTTTATCAATATTATTTACAAAATCTAAAACCAATTGTTTTTCTTGTTGTAAGTCAGTCATAAAAATTTCTTATTACAAATACAAAAAAATAAAAGCAAAATATTCAATTATTTGCATAAAATTTCATTGCATTGAAATATTTTAATTGTATCAAAACCTTATTAATACTAATCTGAAGTCTAAAAATTTATGAAGAACAAAAAAATAAAAGATCGAAGACCGCTAGCTTTAAAAGATCGTCATATGCCTAATAATTTTGATATTTCATTAAAAGCATATGGTGGTGGTGGAACAGCTAAATCTTTAAACCCAATCCCTAAAAAATTGAAGTCACAATCAATGAAAGGTTTTGAAGTACAATATAAAAATATCATCGATTATATCGTAAGAATTACCTACCACATTTGGGAAGATAAAAACATTGGATACATATATGATACTTACAGTAACAATTGTCGTGTTTGGGATGAATTTGGCTTACAGTCAGGATCTGAAAAAATTGTTGCTGATACAGTTCATACAAATAATGCTTTTCCTGACATTCGACTTTTTGCTGATGAAGTTATTTGGGCTGGAGATGACAATGCAAGTTTTCACACGTCTCATAGAACAATAATTACTGGAACAAATACAGGTTATAGTAAATTTTCTGAACCAACAGGCAAATCTGTAAGGTTGTTTTGTATTGCAAACTGTGTAGCAAAAAATAATGAAATTTATTATGAAAATGTTGTTTATGATACCGCTGCCTTGATAAAACAATTAGGATTAAATGTTAATCAAGTAGCAAAAGACATTGCTAATAAAGGAGGAATAGGACCATTTGCTCCAGATTTTAAAAACTTAAAACCAAAAAGAAAAACTGGTAAAGCAAAACCAATAAGTTTTGAAATTCCAGAAAAAGTTTCAAATGTTAGAGAGTTTGTTCATTCTATTTTTAATACAATCTGGAATAGAAGAAATTTTTCTGCAATTGATCATGTTTATTCTGACAATATTGTTTTTGAAGGTTCAACAGGCCGTCTATTTAAAGGAAAAAAACAGGTAAGAAGTTTTATAATTTCAATCATTGCCTCTTTTCCAGATCTCGCTCTTAGTATTGAAGATATATATTGGATGGGTAATGAACAAGATGGATATTTAGTATCCATACGTTGGGGGGCTATTGGAGCGCATAAAGGCAATGGTTATTATGGAGCGCCGACTGATAAAGAATGTTATATTTGGGGTATTACTCAGTGGCAAATTGAAAATAATAAAATTATTAAAGAATGGACAGCGTTTAATGAATTTGGAATTCTTATGCAGTTATTAGGAGATAAATAAATGAGTGCTGAATTTAACAAAAAATTAGTTGAAGATATGTATGTTGCTTTAAATTCGAAAGATTTAAATGCGCATGATAAATATTGGCATCAAGATATGATTTGGCATGGACCTCCAGGATTTGGAGACATTCATGGCTTAGAAAATTTTAAAGAGCAAGTGATGAAGCCTTTTTATGCAGCTTTTCCAGATTATTACGTTGAAAATGATATTGTGGTGGCAGATGAAAATTGGGCAAGTGCTACAGGTTATTTAACAGGAACACACAGCGGCACGTATTTAGATATTCAGGCAACAGGAAAACCAATTAAGATGCAATTTTCAGACTTTTGGCTAATCAAAAATGGTAAATTTTCTGAAAACTTTGTTATGGTTGATAATTATTCAGTCTTACAACAAATGGGAATAAAATTTAAATAAATTATTTAGTAGTTTTTCTTTTAATGAATTTTCCTTCTATGGAATGATTAGCAGGTTCAAAATCAGGGTCTTGAATATATTCGTCAATTAATTGAGTTACTAATTTTGACATTTGTCTAATAGGTTGTTTAATTGTGCTTAATTTATAAGACTCCCAATTTGCCATCAACATATCATCAAACCCTATAACTTCTATGTCACTTGGTATTTTATATTTAGTTTTATCTTTAATAAAATCCATACAACCAAAAGCCATAGTGTCATCAGCACAAAAGATAGCTGAAATATTTTTATTTTTTAAAATTTTTTCTGCAGCTTGATAACCTCCTTCATAAGTGAAATTACCTTTCTCAAAAATTAATTTAATATTTTTAAAATTATTAATGTAGTTTTTAAAACCTTTACATCTTTCATCACTAACCAAAGTTCCTTTTGGCCCCTCTATTATACCTATGTTTTTATGTTTATTTTGATTTAAATGTTGTGCAACAAGCTCCCCACCATTTCGATGATCACAACCTACTGAACTTGTAGTTGGAATTTTAAAATTTCGGTTATAGGCAATCACTTGAATTTTTTGTTCATTACAACTTGCAACAAATTTGTCTGTTGGTTTAGTAGCAGTTATAATAGCTATCAACTTCTCTTTAAGGTATGGCTGTATCAGTTTGTCATCTAACTCTTCACTATCATCTGTTGTAATCAATAATATTCGGTAATTTCTATTTCTAAGCGCTTCATGCAATTCTGTTAATACCTCAGGATAATATCGATTTGTAATATAAGGTAAGATAACGCCTACTAAACCACTATCACCTGATGTTGCTGCAGGATGAGAAAAGTTTTGAACTTTATAGCCTAATTTTTTGGCAGCTTCTATAACACGAAGCTTTGTTCTGTTTGAAATACTAGCTCCCTTTGTGAAACATCTTGAAACTGCAGATTGAGATACTCCAGCCAAACTAGCTACATCTTGAGAAGTGGCAATTTTTTTAATTTTCTTCATATATCTCCATTATATTATCCCCATCATAATATTCAAATACTTGAATAATTATTCATTCTATTGCAATATGATCTATTAATTGAAAAAGTGCATTTTGCACGAAAAAAATATTTAGGGGGTAATACAATGAAAAATATTTTTTACGCAATCATTTTTTCACTTGTAAGTACAGGGACATTTGCTGCTGATCCTTGTAATGTTTCAGGTGGAAAAATAAATATACTTGCTAACGAATTTACTACATACAGAATTTTTATGGATGAAGTAAAAAGTTGTGCGGGAGCTGATGCAGATTTTAGTGTCACACACTCTGTTGATCATAACAAATTGCAAGTAGCAGCTTTATCAGCAAATCCTGCAGAGTTTTCTGCAAAGCTTGTAACTAATGGATCAATAACAACTTTGATGAATGATGGATTGATACGTCCACTAGATGATTTAGTTGCTAAATATGGCGATAATTTAAATGACAATCAAAAGATTACTATTGATGGTAAGATTTATGCAATTGCTTTTATGGCAAATGCTCAACATCTTTGGTACAGAGAAAGTATTTTAAATGAACTTGGTATTGCTGTTCCATCGACATATGAGGAAGTTATTGAGGCTGGAAAAAAAATTCAAGCTTCTGGTAAAATGGCTAACCCATATGGAGGTGCTTTTCAAGCAGGTTGGAATTTAGGTCAAGAATTTGTTAACATGTATTTAGGACACGGAGGAGAGTTTTTTAAAGCTGGCTCAGCTGAACTAAGTATTAATAATGATCAAGGTCTTGCAACTTTGAATATGCTTAAAAATCTTACTGAAGTAGCTAATCCAGATTTCTTAACACAAGATACTAATGCTGTTAAAGAAGAATGGGAATCAGGAAACTTAGCTTTAATGCACATTTGGAACTCTGGTGCAGCATCTATATTAGATGATGAAGGTGATCAAATGATTAAAGCTGATACTAGACTAGCTCCTTCTCCTTCAGTTGGAGGTGGAAGTAAACCTGCAACAACACTTTGGTGGGATGGATTTGGAATTGCAACAAATACTTCGGATGCAGAAGCTGAAGCATCTTTTAGAGCTTTATTAGGTGCCGCTACATCAACAGAAATGGCTAATAATAATCCAAATGCAACTATTTGGTTAATTAAAGGTTACACACCTGGTGATACGGCTGGTCCTGTTGTAGATGCTGCAAACAGAGGCGCTACTCCTTATCCAAGCTTACCACATATGAGTTTACTGCATGGTGCATTGTCTACTGAGATAGTTGAATTTTTACAAGGAAATGAATCTGCTCAAAAGGCATTGGATGATGTAGAAGCAGCATATATTGCAAAAGCTACAGAACAAGGTTTTCTATAAGCCTTATTTATTTACATTAGAGTGGAACATTGATGTTCCACTCTTTATTTAATATACATATATAATGCCTCACAAAACTTTCTTTTGGTTTTTCTTCCCTAGTGGTCTGGCAATGTTACTTTTTATTGGGTTGCCCATAATATCAAGTTTCTTTCAATCTCTACATATCGAAAATGAACAAATTTTAATGGAAGTAGAAAATTGTGATGTATTTGGATGTAAAACAGAGGTCAGGGTAGACCTGGAAGCAACTAAAATAATAGATGAAGAAAACCCACTTGGAAGATTTAATGGATTAAGAACTTATGCTGATAGAAATCATCTTGCCTTTAATGAAATTAATGACGCCTGGAAAGTTTCTTCATCCTATAATCAATTCTTTGACATAATTTTTAATCTACCATTTTATAAGGCGCTCTTATTTACACTAACTTTTTGTTTTGCTGTAACCCCACCTGTAATTGTTTTAGGATTTATTGTAGCTTTAAGTATAAACACAATATCTCAAACTATTAAAGGTCCAACCATATTTGGAACAATTTTACCAATGATTGTTACGCCCTTAATTGGCTCATTAGTTTTATTTTGGATGATAGATGCTAAGGGTATATTAGGAGCAACCATTCAAAATATTTTTGACGATCCAAATTTATCTTTAAAATCTTCAAGTGAATTGACATGGATAACTCTAATTATTTATGGGATATGGCATAATACTCCGTTTGCTTTTGTTGTTTTTTATGCAGCATTACAAACAGTTCCTCTGGATCCGCTTGAGGCAGCCATAATAGATGGAGCATCAAGATATCAAAGGGTTAGATACATTGTAATACCTCATTTATATCCTGTGGCTACTTTCATAATGTTAATTTGTTTAATGGATAATTTTCGAGTTTTTGAACCTATAATTGGTTTTAAGGCAGAGGGAGCAGCTCAATCACTTTCATGGTTGATATATTCTGATTTAAGAAATGAAAGTATTATGTTGTTTGGATCTGCAGGAGCAACCTCAATGCTTACAATTATAGGAGTTGGATTTTTGTTAACCCCAGTTCTAATTAGAACTTGGAAAGAATTTAAAACAGAGAGATAAAATGGAATCTAAAGTAAACAGATATTCTAAACAATTAATAATTTTCAATAGTATTTTCATTATTTTTTGGTTAGTGATTTCTGTTTTTCCTTTCATTTGGACTTTTTGGGGTTCTTTCAAAGTTAAAGCTGATTTTTTCTCAAGAGCTGATTGGATGTATGCAGTAACTGGTTTCCATACATTTATAGAGACAGGCTCAACATCTACTCTCATTGCATATATTGACTCTTGGATTGAAGGAGAATTTTGGAGAGCAACAAAGAATACTATGATTATTACTGTATCGGTTGTTACCATTTCATTGTTTTTAGGAACATTAGGAGCATATGCTCTTTCAAGGTCCACTTATAAATATACTTTTTATATTTTAATTGCTGCGCTAATTTTTAGGGCAATGCCTCATATTACGCTTGTTTCTGGGTATCTTTTTCCTTTTTTTCAACTAAACATTTGGGGAATTCTGCCAACGACAATTATTGTTTTGGTAGCAATTAACCAACCATTTACACTATGGTTGCTATATTCATTTTTTAAGACGGTGCCAAAAGAACTTGATGAGAGCGCACTAATAGACGGGTGTTCATATTTTCAAGCTTTTCGATATGTTATTATGCCCGTTATGTGGCCTGGTGTCATTACAGCTGGGCTTTTCAGTTTAATGTTAGCCTACAATGATTTTACAGTAACATCACTTTTACTTAATCAACAAAATTATACTATGGTTCCAAAGATAAACGCTTATTTAGGAACTGTTGAATATGGTGGTAATTATATGTGGGCAGTTGCTTGTGTTGTTTCAGCAACAGCTCCGCTATTTATGATAGTAATGTTTTTTCAACGCCAACTTATTAGTGGTTTAACTACAGGAGCAGTAAAAGGTTAGAAGAAATTTAATATTAATGTTATATTTTACATAATGTATTTACAGCAAACACAAGTAAAAAATACAACAGCTTTAGTTACAGGAGCCGGCAAGGGTATTGGTAAAGCCTGTGCTATAGCTTTAGCAGAGGCAGGTGCTAATGTGATTATTCTTAGTAGAACTAAAAGTGATTTAGATAAGGTTGAAAAACAAATCACTAAACTTAAGAGAAAATGTAAATTCTATATATGTGATGTCTCGAACTATGATGATGTAAAAAGTGTATTTAATAGAATTTCTACTTTGGATATATTGGTAAATAATGCAGGGACAAACAGACCAGACCATTTTACGAAAATTAAAAAAGAAGACATGGATTATGTTGTAGATTTGAATATGAAAGCTGCTTTTCATGTAGCTCAGATGGCTTCAAAAGTAATGCTAAAGTCAAAAAATAGAAAAGCAAAAGGTGGTTCTATTATTAATATGTCTTCTCAATTAGGGAAAGTTGGAGCACCAAATAGAAGTATATATAATATGACAAAATTTGGTCTTGAGGGCTTAACAAGAGGGATGGCACTAGATTTAGCAAAATATAATATTCGTGTCAATTCAGTCTGCCCAACTTTTGTTGAAACTCCAATGGTAAAAAAATTTTTTAAAGATAAAAAATTTAAAAAAGAAATGATGAATAATATTCCTTTAGGCCGGCTTGCCACTGATAGCGATATAGCAACTGCTGTTGTGTATTTAGCATCTAATGCTTCATCAATGATAACTGGTTCATCATTAGTTATTGATGGTGGTTGGACAGCAAAATAATGAAAGATATTGAAAAAAAACCAACCTTCTTAGAAAATGTAGATATGATGGTTAATGATACCATTACAAAAATAAACATTGATTCTAATATTGCAAAAATATTAAAAACTTGTCGCTCAGTTTTACAAGTAAAATTCCCCGTAAAAATAAAAAATCAAATTGAAATTTTTCATGGATGGAGAGCAGTACATTCTACTCATCGTTTGCCAGTAAAGGGAGGATTAAGATTTTCTACAAATGTGAATCAAGAAGAAGTTGAGGCATTAGCTTCCTTGATGACATTTAAATGTGCAGTTGTAGATGTACCTTTTGGTGGTGCAAAAGGAGGATTGCTAATTGATCCAAAACAGTATGATGAAGAATCATTAGAAAAAATTACTAAAAAATTTGCTAGAGAGCTAATAAGAAAAGGGTATTTAAGTCCTGCTAGAGATGTGCCTGCTCCTGATATGGGGACTTCTCAAAGAGAGATGGGTTGGATTCTTGATGCTTATAAAAGTTTACGTCCCGATGATATCAATCATGCAGCTTGTGTTACAGGTAAGTCAACTGATCATGGAGGTATAAAGGGAAGATTAGAGGCAACAGGAAGGGGAGTTTGTGAGGCGTTAAAAGAATTTTTTAGACATTCTAATGAGCTTACAAAACACAGTATTGATGGTACATTAAGTGATCAAACAATTATCATTCAAGGATTTGGAAATGTAGGTATAAATTCAGCTAAAGCTTTATATGATAATGGTGCAAGAATTATTGGAGTAGCGGAAAGAGAGGGAGGAATTTTTAGTGAAGATGGAATAGACATATATCAACTAGAGAAATATCAAAGTGAAAAACAAACGATATTAAATTTTCCAAATACACAAAATGTAAAAAAGTCTATTGATTTACTCTCCTATAAGTGTGACATTTTAATTCCTGCCGCTTTAGAAGGTGTGATCACTTTAAACAACGCAGATACAATTCAAGCAAAGATTATTTGTGAAGGTGCAAATGGGCCAATAACTTACCGAGCAAATAAAAAATTGTTAGAAAAAAAGAAGGTAATTATTCCCGATATTTATGCCAATGCTGGTGGTGTGACAGTATCTTACTTTGAATGGATTAGGAACACTAGTCATATTCGAATGGGTAGATTGAACAAACGATATGAAGAAGATAGAGGAGAAGCAATTATTAAAGCTATTCAGAGTATTTCTGATAAAAACATACCTAAGAATTTGATAAAACAACTCGTACACGGTGCGAATGAAGAGGATATAATTGCTTCAGGACTAGAAGATACAATGAGAACTTCCTTTCAAGACATGCTGGAGAATAAAGAAAAATATGATTTAGATAGTTACCGCATGTCTGCTTACGCTGTAGCATTAAAGAAGATTGAAAAATCATATTTAGAACTGGGCATTTAAAGTAATTTTTTAAGAACAAGAAATTTAAAAAAGCAATTAACTTTTATCAAGTGATGTTATTTAAATTTACTCAATTGATTGAGTGTCTTGAGTATAAAACCATCTTTAATCAATTCTTTATGTAAGTGATTAGCTATATCTAAAGCTAGTTTTCCATCTCCATGAATGCAAATAGAATCAAATTCACATGCAATTTTTTTTCCAGAATAACAGTATATGGATCTATTTTCGAGCATACGCGTAACATTTTTCACTGCTTCTTGCACATCATTAACAATGGAATTTTTTTTATCCCGAGGTAGCAATAAACCATTATCATCATAATTTCTGTCAGCAAATATTTCTGTTGCAAATTTTACATTAAGTTTTTTAGCAGCGTTTTCCATTTCTGTTAGCGGAAGAACCATATAAATTAAATCTAAATTACACTCTTTAATAGCAGAACCGATTGCCAGAGATAAATCATAATTCTCACATGCCATATTATTTAAAGCACCATGGGGTTTAACATGAGTTAATTGCATATTTTCTTTATTAGCAATCTCATTCAGTATATTTATTTGATCAATCACGAGTTTTTTGATTTCTTTTTCAGTAAGGTTTATTCTCTTACGTCCAAAATTGTTTTTATCATCAAAACCAGGGTGTGCTCCAATACTAACATTATTTTCTTTTGCTAACCTTATAGTAGAAGTCATTGTTTCTTTATTTCCAGCATGATACCCACAAGCAATGTTTGCAGTATTAATTATTTGCATCAATGCTTGATCATTACTTCCATCATAATGAAAAGATTTTTCGCCCAAATCGCAGTTCAAATTTGTTTCCATTCAATGTAGTATATCACAATATTAATGATTAAAAATGTAAATCAAATTAGTGAACAAGCGTTTTTATTAGATTTTGGTAACGAAATTACAAAAGAAATAAATCAAAATGTGCTTAATACTTTCTATTATATTTCTAAAAATATGCAAAAAGACAATTTTTTAGGTTTGAAAAATTGTGTTCCGTCTTACAATAAACTGCTTATTCATTTTGATCCTTCGAAAAAAAATAAAGAAGATCTTATTAATTTTATTAATAATATTGAATTTTCCCAAGTTAGGTCAAAGAAGAATGTTGAAGAATTAGAAATACCGGTATGTTACGATGAAGAATTTGCTTTGGATATTCAAAATGTTTCAAAAAAAACCAAAATAGATGAAGATGCAATTATTAAATCACATTTATCAACTAAATTTTTTGTTTATATGATAGGCTTTATGCCCGGACTTCCCTTTATGGGTGATTTGGAATCTAATCTAAATGTTTTAAGATTAAATACTCCTCGTTTACGAGTACCTTTTGGATCAGTTGGAATAGTAGAAAAATTTTGTGTAATATATCCCAATGAAAGTCCTGGTGGTTGGAATATCATCGGCCGAACTCCAATAAAATTATTTTTTAAAGATAAAAAAAAACCAACACTTTTAAATCCAGGTTCTCAAATTAAAATTCGCTTGATTTCTAAAAAAGAATTTTTTGAATTGCAAAAAATATATGAGTAATTACCATTTTAAAGTTGAAAGACCAGGAATTCACACTACATTTCAAGATTTTGGTTATGAATATTTACAGCATTTTGGAATTACTACCGGAGGTGTTGTAGATAATAATTTATTTCAAACAGCAAACAAGTTACTTGGTAATGAGAAGAATGAAACTATTATTGAGTTTGCCTATCAAGGACCTCGACTTAGACTAGATAAAGGGAACGTACAAATTGTAATTACAGGAGAGGTTCATTTTATTATAAGTAAAAAATCTGAAAATTTTTCAAAAAATATTGGAGAAACTTATAGAACATACCAATTAAATGAAGGGGATATAATTGATATTCTAGCTACGAAAACTTCTGTATATGGATATTTTGGCGTGATCGGTGGATTTAAAATAAATAAATATAATAGATGTGGTTCAACGTTAGTAGGATCTGGGATTGGACCAAATAATGGAAAGCGCATTCAAGAAAATCAATTGATTGAATTTAATATGGAAAGTAAAAAAAATAAATTAAAACAACTATCTTATCTATCTAACAATAAAGATAACATTATAAGAGCGATAGAGGGACCACAAATAAATTTTTTTTCAAAAGAAACAATAAATAATTTTTTTAATAAAACCTTTAAAATATCGAAAAGTGCAGACAGAATGGGTGTTCGATTGGAGGGTAATAAAATTGTCTCAAAAAATACTTCAAACATTCCCTCTGAAGGCATTATTAAAGGATCAGTTCAAATTCCTGGCGATGGTAATCCAATTGTATTAATGGTTGATCATCCAACTATTGGGGGATATCCAAAAATTGCTACAGTTATTTTAAATGATATAGCAAAATTATCACATCAGTCTTTTGGAAAAGAAATATGTTTTGAAAAAGTGTCAATTGAGACAGCTGAAAATTTATATAATGCAAACAAGAAATATTTAGATAAAATGTTTCAATCAATAAAACTTCTTTGAATATGGCGTTACATTTTACAAAACAGGAATTTGAACTTAGAGAAAAAAAAATTATTCAATCTATGAAAGAAAAAAATATTGATGCTTTATTATTATTTCGTCAAGAATCAATGTACTGGTTGACTGGATACGATACATTTGGATATGTTTTTTTTCAGTGCCTAGTTTTAACTTCAGAAGGTAATAAAATTTTGTTAACTAGAGCTGCAGATTTAAGACAGGCTCAAAACACATCTAATATAAAAGATATTCGTATATGGGTTGATAAAGATAATAATAATCCTGCCGAAGAACTTAAATCTATATTGATTAAATTAAATTTAGAAAATAAAAACTTAGGTATTGAATATGAAAGTTATGGGTTAACAGGTAAAAATGCAATGATGTTAAATCATTCTCTCAATAATTTTGCAAAACTGCATGATGAATCATTTTTAATAACTAAGCATCGGTTAGTTAAGTCAGAGCAGGAAATAAAATATATACGAAAAGCAGCAGAATTGGCTGACAAAGCTTTAGAAAAAGCGTGGCATTTATCACATCCAGGAGCAAATGAATCTGACATATTATCTGAAATGCAAGGAGCAATATTTTCAGGAGGTGGAGATTATCCGGGGAATGAATTCATAATAGGATCTGGCCCTGATGCTTTATTGTGTCGTTATTTTTCAGGACGTAGAAAACTAGACCACTTGGATCAGCTCACTTTAGAATTTGCTGGAGTTTACCGACATTATCATTCAGCTTTAATGAGAACCATTCCAATTGGAAAAGCTAAAAGAGAACATTTAGAATTATATGAAATATGTTTAGAGGCATTAAATGCATGTGAAAGCAAATTAAAAGTTGGCAGTACAGCAGGGGATGTATTTGAACAACATCGATTGGTAATTGATAGAACAAAATACAAATCTGCAAGACTTAACGCTTGCGGATATTCTTTAGGTGCAACATTTGCCCCAAATTGGATGGATTGGCCAATGTTATATGAAAACAATCCAATTTTAATAGATAAAAATCAAGTTTTTTTTATGCATATGATTTTAATGCACAGTGAAACGCAAACTGCTATGAATTTAGGAGAAACATATATTATTACTGAAACAGGTTGTGAACGTTTAGGAAAGTTAAAATTAGACTTAGTAGTTGGTTAAATGTCATTATAATATATTTTATTTTTCAGATAGGTATTAAGAGGAAAAAACTTATCCTTCGAAAAATTAATTTATAATTGCTCTATCAACTTGAATAGGTTTTTGTGTTCCTTTTTTCTTAAAGGCTTCTCGGTACGTAATATACACAACAGAGATAAATATAATTACACCCCCAACCCAAGTCCAAATATCTGGTTGTTCAGCAAAGATAAATAATCCAATCAAAGATGCCCATATTAACTTTGTAAATTGAAGCGGCATAACAAAAGTTGTATCAGATAGTTTAAAAGCTTGTGCTAAACACCAATGTGATAACAGTCCTGATGCGCCCATAAAAACAAAAATTATTAATTGATTAAAGCTAACGCTTTCCCAATAAAATAAAGAAAGAATAAAAAACACAGGAGTCATATATAACAAGTGATAAAATATGATTGTTAGGCTTGAGTCTGTAGCTGATAATTTTTTAACAAAAATTAATACAAAAGAAAAACTTAAAGAGGCAGCAAGCATTAATAAGGTGCCATATTCAAAAGGTACGTAACCTGGACGTATTATAATAATAATTCCAATAAAACCTAAGATCAATGCAGCTGTTCTATGAAAGCGAATTACTTCACCTAAAACAATAACAGCTAAAATAGTAGTAAATAAAGGTGTTGTAAAACCAAGGGCAGTGGCTTTTTCAAAATGCATTATGCCAATTGCACTAAACCAACAAATCATTGAAATGATATTTATAGAAGCCCTTATCAATTGCAGTTTTGTATTATTGGATTTAAGTGCTTTAAAATTATTTAGAGCTACAAAAGGAATTATTAAAATTAATCCCATCAAGCAACGATAAAAACATATAATAATAGGATGTAAGTCATCTGATAAAAGCTTAACACCTGCACCCATAGAAGAACCAAACAATGTTGCGCTAATAGCAAGCAGAGTTACATAAAGAAATTTATTTCGTATCACTATTGAGCTGCAATGATTGATGCTGCAATAGAGGCAAGTCTTGATGCAGCATTATCTGCTCTACTTGTCACTACAACAGGCACTTTTCCTCCAACAATAAATCCAGCCGCACATGCTCCCATAAAATAGACCATCATTTTTGATAAGGCATTTCCTGTCTCTAAGTTTGGAACTAGTAATATATCTGCTCTACCAGCGACCTCATTACTAATTTTTTTTATTTCTGCTGCTTGAGGAGAAATTGCATTATCAAAAGCAAGAGGACCATGTACATATGCATTAATATTTTCTTTTTGTGCACGTTCCATGATTTCTTTTGCTTCTATAGAACTCGGCATACTCTCAATAGCATCTTCTGTTCCCGACAATACAGCTACGCGTGGTTTTGGAATATTTATTTTGTTAGCAAACTCAATTACATTTTGTAAAATATGCATTTTTACATCTATTCTAGGTGCCACATTAAGTGCACCGTCAGTAATAAAAAGTGGTTTTGAATTCTCATTCGTAGTCATATGCCAAATATGACTTAGGCGCTTACCGCTAATTAATCCAAATTCTTTTTTTAAATATGTACGCATTAAGATATCTGTATGAATATTTCCTTTGATCAAAACTTTTATTTTATTATCTTTAGCAAGGTTAGCACCTGCAATTGCTGCTTCTTGATCATTATTCGTATTAATCAATTTATATGAGTTAATATTCCAAGAAATATTATTAGCTTCTTCTTTAATTTTATCTTCTTGACCAATAAATATAGGATCAATTAAGTTGATATCACAGGCCTCTTTAGCTGACTCAATTGAGGCAGAGTGATTCGCACATACAATTCCAACCGGAATTTTTGGTGTCTTTTTAGCCAATGAAATCAGACTTTCTGGAACAATTGCTTTTAATTTACTGAGCATGGTTGATTATTTTCCTTCTATACTAGGCTGTTATTTTTTCCTATGAAATTAAACTTTATATAAAGAATTCTGCTTGGATTACCTTATTCTATCGTATAAGGCTTAGTAAAATTTGCCAAATTAGAAAGAATATTATGGATATAGAAAAAAGAACCGAATTACCAAATTCTCTTGAAGAACATTGGATGCCCTTTACATCAAATAAGGATTTTAAAAATAATCCACGTCTAATGGTTAAAGCTGAAGGTGTATATTACACTGATCATCACGGTAATAATTTAATTGATGCAAGTTCAGGTCTATTTTGTAGTCCTGCAGGTCATTCTAGACCAGAAATTCGAGAAGCAGTAGCAAAACAACTAGAACAACTTGATTATGTTCAGCCATTTCAACAGGGGTATAGCGGTTCATTTGAATTAGCTAGGAGAGTTGCTCAACATACACCTGGAGATCTAAACAGAATATTCTTTACTATTTGTGGTTCATCAGCTGTTGAAACAGCAATTAAAACGGCTATCGCTTATTTTAAAGCAAAGGGTGAAGGTCATCGCTCACACATAGTAGGTCGTGAAAGAGGATATCATGGTATGAATATTGGAGGAATCTCTGTTGGTGGTATGATTGCTAATAGAAAAACTTTTTCAAATATTTTGATGCCAAATGTTCATCATTTACGCCATACACATCTTCCAGAAAATTTATTTGTTAAGGGCGAGCCTGAGACCGGTGCAGATTTAGCAGATGATTTAGAAAGAATAGCAGGTAACATTGGCGCAGAAAATATTGCTGCTTGTATAGTAGAGCCTATAGCAGGTTCAACTGGTACACTAGTTCCACCTAAAGGATACTTACAAAGGTTGCGAGAAATTTGTGATAAGCACGGCATACTACTAATCTTTGATGAAGTTATTACAGGTTGGGGTAGAACGGGAGCACCATTTGCTGCACAAGCATTTGGAGTAACACCAGATATGATGACAATGGCAAAAGCGATTACTAATGGTGTAGTTCCTCTAGGCGCAGTTGCGTCTCGTGAAGAAATATATGATACTGTTCTTAATGCTTCACCAACTGGTGCTGTAGAATTTTTTCATGGTTATACATATTCTGCAATTCCTGTCTCTATGGCTGCAGGACTTGCAATGCAGGATATTTTTGAGAAAGAAAAACTTTTTGATCGCGCAAAAGATATGTCACCATATTTTCTAGATGGTTTATTTAGTTTAAAAGACCTTGATATTGTTGTTGATATAAGAGGCTATGGCATGATGGGCGGTATTGATATGAGAATGGATGAACGTGTTGGTAAGGCTGGATATGCATGTTTTAAAAAACTATTTGAAGCTGGCTTAAGTTTAAAAGCAACAGGTGATTGTCTAATTGTAGCTCCTCCTTTTGTATGTGAAAAAAAACATATTGATGAAATTATTGAAAAATTAAGAACTGGTATTTCTAATTACATGAAAGATAGGTAATGAAAGTTGGTATACCAACAGAAATTAAAGCACAGGAATCACGTGTCGGTTTAACTCCTGCTAGCGTTCAAGAACTTATTAATCATGGTCATAAAGTAATTATTCAAGATAAGGCAGGTTATGGGGCAGGATTTGAAAATTCTGATTATAAAAAAATAGGCGCAAAAATAGCGCCGAGTGCCGGCGATGTCTTTAATGATGCTGACATGATTGTTAAAGTAAAAGAGCCACTGAGTGAAGAAGTATCTATGCTTAGAGAAAATCAACTTCTTTTTACTTATCTTCATCTATCTGCCGCACCGGATTTAACAAAAGGTTTGGTAGACTCAAAATCTATTTGTATTGCTTATGAAACAGTAACAGATGAAAATAATCGCTTACCTTTATTAGCTCCAATGAGTGCAGTCGCTGGTAGAATGTCTATTCAGGCGGGAGCTCGTTCTTTAGAAAAACCTCTAGGAGGAAAAGGGTTATTAATAGGTGGTGCTCCTGGTGTAAATCCAGGATCAGTTTTGATCTTAGGAGGAGGAGTTGTTGGTGAAAATGCAGCCATTATTGCAACGGGGATGCAAGCAAATGTTTTTATTGTTGATAAATCTGAAGTAAGATTAAATGAATTAAAATCTCAATTTGGGGAAAGTATTACTACACTTCTTTCTGATGAAATAAAATTAGAAGACCATGTTGCTAATTGTGATTTATTAATTGGTGGTGTTTTAATACCAGGGGCAAATGCACCAAAATTAGTTTCAAAGGAAATGATTAAAAAAATGAAACGTGGATCAGTAATTGTAGACGTCGCAATTGATCAAGGAGGGTGTGTAGAGACGAGTAAACCAACAACACATGCCGATCCAACTTATATTATTGATGATGTTGTACATTATTGTGTAGCCAATATGCCAGGGGGTGTTCCAATGACTTCAACCTTAGCATTAAATGCAGCTACCCTACCTTTTGTGTTAAAACTTGCCCAAGAAGGATACCAAGATGCACTAGCAAGTGATGCTAATTTTCTAGCAGGTCTTAATGTATGTAAAGGTAATGTAACATACAAAGCTGTAGCGGATGATTTGGATTTAGAATTCGTTGATCCAAGCAAGGCAATAAACTAATTATATTAAATATGACTCGCTCAAATGATGAGTTAATGATGGAAACAATGTATTGGTGGGGAATACCAACATTATTTCGTTGCGAGCATAATAAAGATCTATCAAATTGTGAAATAGCTTTAGTGGGAGTGCCTCACAGTACCGGTAATGGAACAACAGAAAGAGATCAACACTTAGGTCCAAGGGCAGTGCGTCATGTGTCTGCCGGACTTCGAAGAGTTCATTTAGATTTTAATATTAATCCTTGGAAGAAGAAAAAAATTTTTGATCTAGGTGATGTTGCTCTTCCTCATGCGAATAATAATGAAAAATGTATTGAGGATATAACTAATTTTTATAAAAAAATTGCCAGTGAAAATAAACCTGTTGTATCAATAGGTGGAGATCACTCTATTACAGGCGGTATCTTGCAGGGTTTAGGGTGTAATAATTTAGAAATGACTAAAGGAAAAAAGATATCATTCCTTCACATCGATGCGCACACCGATACTTTTAGTCAGCTTGATCATTTTATGGGGGCAAAAAAGAGTGCCGCTCATTGGGGGGCTTATCTTGTTGAGCAAGGTATAATAGATCCCAAGACCAGTATGCAAATTGGCATGCGCGGGAATCCCCGCACATTAGATTGGTTACAACCAAGTTATGATCTTGGATATAATGTTGTTACTATGGATGAATTTCAAAAAAGAGGCATTGATGATGTTATCAAAGAAACGCTTGATAAAGTAGGCGATAATCCGATTTATATTACTTTTGATTTAGATTCACTTGATGCATCAGTAGCTCCTGCTGTTTCAAATATTGAACCTAGTTTTACGGGTTTTACAATTGATGAGGCAAAAGCATTAATTCAATCGGTAAAAAATAAAAACGTTATTGGTGGGGACGTTGTATGTTTAATGCCAACCAAAGATCAGAAAAATAATATTACATCAATGGTAGCTGCATCTATTATGTTTGAGATTATTAGTGTTATTGCTTCTCAGTAATGAAAAAATTAGAGTATTTTAAGGTAGTACTTATTCTTCCTGGCAATGTCCTTATAACCATTCCTTTAATTATCTATTTTTTAACAAAAGAAACTTATTCGTATCATTTAATAAATTTAAGTAGCGTATTATTTTATATCTCCCTTCTATTTTTTATTCTTGGTCTTTGGCTTGCTATTTGGTCTGTTCGAACTTTTTATAATTTTGGAGGGGACGGAACTCCTGGGCCTTGGAAACCGGTTAGTAAACTAATAATTTCAGGACCTTATTGTTATGTGCGCAATCCAATGTTGATCGGTGTGTTCTTTTTATTATTATTTGAGTCAATATTATTTTCTTCAATGCCAATATTTTATTGGTTCTTAATTTTCTTTATTGGAAATATCTTTTATTTTAAAAATTTTGAGGAAAAAGATCTAATAAAAAGATTTGGAGAAGACTATAAAAATTATAGAGATAAAGTGAATATGTTCATACCTAGCTTTACTCCATACAATAAAGAGTAATATCCCAATTAATTAAATTTCTCCATTCAAGCTCTTTACCCAAATATCAAAGATTAATTAGCTACTATATAAACTAATGATCTAGGACAAATACTGTGGAATTTCATCCTTATTATTCAAAAAAATATCTTGAGTCCCTAACATTTTAATAATTTGCTCGTTCTTAAGATCGGCAAGCGTTCTGCTAACTGTCTCAATGGTCAGTCCTAAATAGTTGGCTATATCAGATCTTGGCATACTGAGACGAATAGGGTTGCCTCCCCATCCTAGTTTCTCACGCTGATTCGATATGTTCAAGAAAAATTGTAATAAGCGTTCTCTCGCAGAATATTTTCCCAAAAGAAAAATTTGATCCTGCGCAACTGCTAGTTCATGATTAACCAAATTAAGTATTTTATTTTCAATCTTAGGAAATTTAAGAAAAAAATTCTCTAGAACTATTTTATTGAATTGACACAGTTGCGTATCTTCTAAAGCTTCTGCATTGTAAGTATAAACTTCTTGATCTGACATACCTAAAAAATCCCCAGGATACAAAAAACCTACAATTTGTTTTCTTCCATCATGTGAAAGTTTGTATATTTTTATACTTCCTTGTTTAATATTGAAGAATGTTTTAACTTGATCACCTTGAAAGAAAATATTTGTTCCTTTGGGAAAAGATATATTTTTAGATATTGCTTCTAATTGTATAATATCACTGTCATCTAGAATACCACAAAAAGCAATTAGGCGTACAGAGCATTGAGCGCACCTATGATTATTGTTTTTATTCTTTGTTGTACAACTTGCAACTGGTTCCATTCTATGCTCCATTAAAGTGTATTCTTTTAACAAATAAATTTCTAGCAGGAATTGATCTAAATCAAAGTTTTAAACTTATAACCGTGTAAATTCAAATTATGACAGTAGAACGTGTAGCTAAAGATAAATATGAAACTCTAAATAAACTCCTTATTACACCAATGGGTCGCTGTCATATCAGTAAAACTTTTTCTCTTTTTCAAGAACATAAACCAAATTGCACTATAGATAATTTTTTAAAATTATGGAGCAATATGTCTCCTTATAAATTAAAGCAATATGCAAAACAGCAAACTACTTTTCAAGATATTATTATTGCCAGAAGCACCAATGATTATATTCATGGCCTTTTTACTTGCTGTGCAGATCACAAAAAAAAATTAATAATTGAGCATATTATTATTCCTGGACCAATTGGGCGTCAGAAAGTATTGAAACAGTTTATAGAGTATATAATTAGATTAGGAATAGATCTAAAATGTTCAACAATTAAAATCTATGATATAAAAGAAAATGATTGGTACGCATTATTTCTACAAGAGGCAGGCGCTAAAAGAATAAACCCTACTTGTTTACAAATTAATCTCTCACCCTAGTTTGATAAAAGTTCACCAAGAAAAAAAACATAGGCAACAGTAGCAATAACAAAAAAAACACCCCCAAAAAAACCGTACCATTTCTGTGCTTTAGGATTATTTTCCATGCCCGCAACTACAGAAAACGCAATGAGTGGCACAGAAGGAACATATGTTAAGGCAATGATTGCTTGGAGTGAAAGCATATAGATTAACTTAATATATTTTTATTCTTGATAATTGATTTGTATCAAAACAAATCCTTTTTTGATTTAAATCAAATCTCAAACATAAATTTTTTGTATACACAAAATATGAAATATATTCCTTTAATCATAATCATTATCCTCTTAGTAATTGTAACTAGATCAGTCTCATTTTCTGATAAACACTTAGTGATCGGACACGGTTATTCTCAAGAAAAAATAACAGAAATCAGGAAAAACATATTTTCTGGAAGAGAAAAAATAACTGCCGTACACTAATATTAATAATTCATTCTTTCTTGAAGAAAACGAAGCATTGTATCAGCATCTGATACCTTAAAAGGATCATTATCATTACTGTTGTCATTTTTTCCTTCCTCAATAAATAATTTAATAACTTTACCATCTTCTACTAGAGCTGAATATCTCCACGAACGCATACCAAATCCTTGTTTTGGTTTATTGACAAGCATATTCATGCCTTTTGTAAATTTACCTTCTCCATCTCCAATTGGCTTTACTTTGTATATTTTTTGATCTCGAAACCACGCATTCATTACAAAGGCATCATTTACTGATACGCAATAAACTTCATGTACAAATTTTCTTAACTCATCATACTTTTCTTCATATCCTGGTACCTGTTGTGATGAGCAGGTTGGGGTGTATGCGCCAGGTAAAGAAAATATCACTATCCTCTTATCTTTAAATAATACATCAGTGTTAATGTCTTTCCATGTGCCTCCTATTGCACAACCTCCACCAAGTATTTTATCATCACCTATTCTTGTCTTTAAAATTACTGAAGGACATAACATTGCTTGAAAGTAATTCATTAACTCATAATACAAAAAATAAAGAAGTATAATTTGATTTAAATCAAATTATTAAGAAGAATTGACTCAAATCAAAATAACTACTTCTTTGATCAAAATCAAATCAAAAATTTCTATAGTTTGTATTTGAATACTTATGAATAATAATCATAACATTAATAATGATGAACATCAAAGCTCGGGTTTTTTTGAATTTGCAATTGCAGTTTTGATATTTGTAGTTTTATATATTTTTTTTTATTTACTTATACATAGTTTCTATTAATCATAAATTATTAACCACCATGTAATGATTAAAACATACAAGGCACCTAAAATACCAGACGTTAAACCAGATACTCTAATGTTCATTTTTATTATTTTATTCTCTTTATAATAATAATAAAATAATTTGATACAGATCAAATTAAAACTTAAATTGATGTTGATCAAAAATTCTTTTTTCTATTGTTGTAAATTAATAGAAAGGAGAAAATATATGAAAAAAAGAATTAATAAATTTAGATTTTTAACATTATATAAAACTCAAGATGATAAATTAATCTCTTATGGATGGCGTTCTTCTCCTCCCTTTATTTCTAAACTAGAAAAATTACAAATAAGGGATCAACATCTTATAAATAATAAAACATCAGATGTTGAAAGAGATTTTTACTTTGATAAATTTTCGAAACCATAATCATAATTTCTTATAAAAATTTGAAAAATAAAATTGATTTACTTAAAAAATTTGCAACCCCTATATGGGTGTCGCCGTTAGACAATGTGTCAAAAATAAATAAAGATTTATTAAAATATATATATGATTTAAGAAAAAAAGATCCAAAAGGAATTAAAAGGTCCAATATGCTGGGTTGGCATAGCAAAAATATTGATATTACAAAATCTCAACCACATCAGAATTTTTTTAATAAAATCTCCTCTAATTTGGCACAGGTATCAAAAGATATGAGTTGGAATAAAACGCGCCACCATTATAAAATTACTAATACTTGGGCTATTATTAACCCTCCACTAGCTTGCAATCAATCACATATACATAGTAATAATTTAATTAGTGCAGCTTATTATGTAAAATTTCCAAAAAATGGAGGTAGATTCATAGCTGAAGACCCAAGAGAGACTTCATTATATTATCATCCTATTTGCGATAAGGTAAATTCACTAAATGAACAACAAGTTGCTATTGAGCCAAAAACAGGATTATTAGCTATGTTTCCTAGTTATGTAAAGCATTGGGTTGAACCTAACCTTTCAAAAGAAGATAGAGTTATTATTAGCTTTAATATTGATAAATTTTCAAAATATAATGATTTCAAATAGTATGGATATACCTACCATCTATATTGGATATGATCCAAGAGAAGATCTTGCGTATAAAGTATTAAAATATTCAGCATATAAATACGCTTCAGGACCACTTAATGTATACCCTATTAAGCAGAGTCAATTAAGAAGAATTGGTTTATATCGACGTGCTTGGCAACTTGGAAGTTCATCATTACCAAAACCAATAAATAATAATGATCTGCAACACCGTGATATTTTTGATGAAAAACCTTTTGCTACTGATTTTTCTTTTTCACGTTTTTTAACACCTTTTCTTCACAGATTAGAAGGATGGGCCCTCTTTATGGACTGCGATATGTTTTTTAGATCAGATCCATTGGATTTATTTAAGGAATATAACGATCCAAAGTATGCGATTTATTGTGTAAAACATAATTATGCTCCAACAGAAAAACATAAAATGTACGGCAATGAACAATATCAATATTCACGAAAAAATTGGTCATCTGTTATAATGTTTAACTGCAGTCACAAAGGACATAATAATTATACAGTTGATGATATAAATACAAAGTCTGGATTATGGTTGCATAACTTTATGTGGTTAAAAGATAATGAAATAGGAAAATTACATGAAGAATGGAATTGGTTAGATGGTCATTCTCCTGAATCTTTAAATGCAAAAAATGTTCATTTTACAAGAGGTGGTCCGTGGTTCAGAGGTAAAATTTGGGAACCTCTAAATAAACAAGATGAAATCTATGCTCAAGAATGGCTTGCACTAAGTAAGGAAATGAAAAATTCACTAAGTAATTATTATTAAAAATTAATAGAAAGATGTAGAAAGCTCATCCATATTTTTCCAATTATTATTAACATAATTAATTATTAATGATTTTCTAATTCCTTTTATCTTTTGTTTTGGCACACCATGCCAAGTATTTTTTCCAGCCATAAACATAAAGCCTAAATTTAATTTGTAGGGTACTTTTTTATAAACACTTAAATCTGGATTATAAATGGTAGTTCCCCATTCATTTGATCCTTTTTCTTTCGATAAATAAATTAGAAAAGTTAATAATTTTTCCTTTATATCAAGATGTGGCTCCAACCAGAAATCCCCGGTATCTAAAGTATATTCAATTCTTAGCTTACCTTTTGATAAATCTCTTCCACATATTTGACTAAGTTTTATAATTGTTTTTAGATTATTAAAAATAATAACGATATCACGAAATAAAGAATATTTATTACAATTTCTTTTATTAAAAAATAATCTAGAAGTATTATATGTATCACGTTTTCCACTATTTTTATCTATTGAAGAAGGTAAAATAGGCAAATCAGAAAGATCATTAGCAATATTTTCTGGCAAAACTTTATCATAAACCCAATGGTTAAATGGTTTGGTTTCAAATTGTACTTTATCTAAATTATTATTTACTAACTCAAACATCTCAAATTCTTTATCAAGGATAAAGCATATGTTTATCCCATTTTTTTTTATTTTTATTAAAAACAACTCTATAATGAAGCCTAAATTTTACATCCCACCAGAATTCAAAGTATTGTGGTATGACTTTATATCCCGACCAAAAACTTGGTCGTTCTACTGAAATATTACTAAAAAAATTTTCATAATAATGAACTCTTTTATTAAGCAATTTTCTATTAGGTAATAATTCAGATTGTTTAGATGCCCATGCAGCTATTTTAGATTCTCTCGGTCTATCATTAAAACACTGATTTGCTTTTTTGTCACTTAATAATACTGCCTTTCCTTGAATTCGCACTTGTCGATGAAGACTTTTCCAATGAAAATTAAGTGCTACTAGATTATTCGATTCGATTTCTCTAGATTTATTACTTTCAATATTTGTATTAAATATAAATCCTGATTCATCATATTCTTTTAATAATATCATTCTAGATGTAGGCTGCATATTTGTTGATACAGTAGCGACATTCATTGCATTAGGATTATTAATTTCATTATTTACTGCCGATTTGTACCAACTTGAGAATAATTCAAAAGGACCTTGTTTATTTTCTTCAATTAAAATTTGTTTATCAAGATCAAAGTTCACAATTTTTTATATCATTGCTCAGGAGAAAGAATTTGATTTTAATCAAAATAATGCTCAGTTTGATTCAAATCAAAAATAATTTTGATCTTAATCAAAAATGATTGCATTTTGATATTAATCAAAAAAATCTCTCTACTTGCTTGTAAGTGTTTACAAAAAGGAGAATAGATATGAATATTAACTATAAACTTGATTTAGAAAATAAAAAAGATGAATGGGATAAATTTGAAGAGCAAGAGTTTTCTTTAGACTTTCTAAATATTAGTAACAAAGTAGCATTTTTTATATTAGTTATTTTTCTCAGTATTGTTTTTTTAGTTTCTTTTAAAGCCAATGCTGATACGGCTGATAACCTTCCAGTTGTTGTTCAAAAGTTATTACCCCCTCCTTTTGTTCCTATTCATGATCAGGTAGCTGGACAAAGTTCTAAAGTAGTTAAAGTAACTATGATAATTGAAGAAAAGATTATTGAAATTGATGATGAAGGAACTCAGTTTCGAGTATTTGCATTTAATGATTCTGTTCCAGGTCCTATAATTGTTGTTCATGAAGGGGATTATATAGAATTAACTTTGATTAATCCTGAGAAGAATAATTTTCAACATAATATAGATTTTCATGCTTCTACAGGAGCTCTTGGAGGTGGTGGTTTAACACATGTATTACCAGGTGAGGAAGTAATTTTGCGTTGGAAAGCTACTAAGCCAGGAGTTTTTGTTTATCATTGTGCTCCAGGAGGAGCTATGGTGCCATGGCACGTCGTTAAAGGTATGAATGGTGCTGTGATGGTATTACCACGTGATGGATTAAAAGACCGTGATGGCAATCCAATAAGATATGACAAAGCATATTATATTGGAGAGCAAGATTTTTATATTCCAAAAGATGAATATGGAAATTATAAAATTTTTAAGGAACCAGGTGATGGTTATAGTGAAACATTAGAGGTAATGAGAACACTTACGCCAAGTCATGTTGTGTTTAATGGTGCAGTTGATTCTTTAACTGGAGAAAATGCTATGACTGCCGAGGTCGGTGAAACTGTTTTATTTATCCATGCTCAATCAAATAGAGATACACGACCTCATCTTATTGGCGGACATGGAGATTTTGTATGGCCCAACGGATCATTCAATGATCCGCCTAGAACAAATTTGGAAACTTGGTTTGTTCCGGGTGGAGCTGCTGCTGCTGCAATATATACTTTTCATCAACCAGGTACTTATGTGTACTTAAATCATAATTTAATTGAAGCATTTATTTTAGGAGCAAAAGCAGAAGTACAAGTAAATGGTAAATGGAACGATGATTTAATGAAACAGATAAAAGAGCCAAGTGATATTGATTGGAATGCTTATGAGCAACATCTTTTGAGCTTAGTAGATAAATAAAATTAACCCCCATAAGAAAGGATGGGGGTTAAATCTTTAACTTAATAGGAAGAAACTAAATGTTTAAGGTATTAATTGTAATCTATTAAACTTAAAACTAATTGATCTAGATCAAATATTTTTAGAAATTAATAAAATTTTTTTGCAGCTAAAGACATTATTTTTAATTTCTCCATTGCAAGTTCTCTACTTAAATGTCCAAGACCGCAATCAGGGGCAGCAATTAATTGCTCTTTGGAGATAAAATTTAGTGCTTCTTGAATTCTGCTTTCAATCTCTGCAACAGTTTCAATTTTAGAACTCGCAATTTTAATAACTCCAAAAATTACTTTTGTCTGTTTGTAATCTTTCAGTAAAGTTAAATCATTATAGCGATGTGCATCTTCAATAGATACGCTATCAATTATTGAATTATCAAGAGACTTAGCAATTTCTTTATAAGAATCTAAGGGTGCTTTAGGATAATCAACCGCATCAAGTTTATCCGGGTACCCACAACAGATATGTGTGATTTTTTCTACATTATTCTGATTGATTCCTTCAAAACATTTTTCTAAATTCTCTATTCCAAACGCTAGAGCATTTTCAGGTTTTCTTGCAAATAATGGTTCATCAACTTGAATATATTTACATCCAGCATCTACTAATCTTTTAATTTCAGCATTAATAGCAATTGCTAAATCATTACCCATTTCTTCATCTGATTTGTAATATATATTAGCAATGGTATCGGCGATTGTCATTGGCCCTGGAATAGTAACTTTAACTGGTTTATCTGATAAGCTCTGATTGCTTATCCACTCATCAATTAAAAAAGGATCTGTTGCTGAAATTTTATTTGTTATTGTTGGTAGCCAACATTTATAATTTCCTGTTCTAGCTACTTTTTCTGTGAGAGTATTAAAATCAATCCCATTTAAATGTCTACAATGATAATGAATATAATTTTCTCTTTTGATTTCACCATCAGTAATAATATCAATTCCGCAATCTAATTGATCTTTAATAACCTCTGCTGCTGCTTTTTTAAAAATTGCTTCAGCATCAACCCCCATCTTTTTTATTTCATCTTGATATAACTCCGTGGGGTTAGCAGTATCTGTTCCACCTTCTGCATTAAACCAATCAGTTATTTTTAGATAATTAGGTTTAGGATAAGCGCCAATAACAGTAGTTAACATGTATTTTTATCTTTTTAATCTTCTATTGTAAGGGCCAGATTTAGTTCTAGCACCTTTTGATGATAACATAGTATTTGATAACTGTCTTTCTTGATGAAGCATTCGGTGACTTAATAATTTAGATAAAAGTTCATTTTTTATAGATTGATATTCAGGCAAGTCAGCAAGGTTGTTGGTTTCGAAAGGATCTTTTTCCATACTAAATAATAAAGAAGGGAGAGAAGGAAAATGAACATATTTCCATTTTTCTGTTCTTATGACTGATAAATTACATTCCTCAGGGGCCAGTTTTTTATCCGCAACAAAGGAAGTCCATTCTCTAAAATCATAATCAAAAACTACATAATCTTTTGGTGGTAATTCACTTTTTTGATTATTTAAATACGGTAGAAGTGATCGTCCATTCCAATCAAGCGGTATATCACCTCCCAACCAATCAAGAATTGTTGGAGCAAGATCAACAGATTCTGTCATCTCATTAATTAAACTAGGCTGTTGACCAGGAATATGAATAATAAGCGGAATACGGTAAGATGAATCCCACCAACCTAGCTTTCCCCATAAATTATTTTCACCTAACATTTCTCCATGATCACTTGTAAAAATAATCATAGTGTTATTTAATTGCTCAGAAGATTCTAAAGCTTTTAAAATTTTTCCAATATTGTGATCTACTTCAGCACACATTCCAAAATAAACACTTTTAATATTTTTGATATCTTTCTCTGTTAGTTCTGAGAATCTTATTTCTGTAAAATATTCTTCATTGAGAAATTTTTTTGAAAATTCTTTTAATAATGGATGTCTAAGGGAAAGTTCCTCCATTGTAGTATCAGTCATGGGTAAATCAATGTCTTCTGGATGTATTTGACTAAACCAAGGTTCCGCAACATGAAAAGGGGGGTGAGGTTTTAAAAAAGATACATGTTTAAAAAAAGAATTTTTTTCTGAAGCTAAATCTTTAATTATTTTATCTGCTAAAAAAGCTGTATCGGAATGTTCTGTTGGAATATCATAGGGCTCATGAATAAAAGCTTGTCCCTTTCTTGCTTGACGACTATTATATAACTCACTTGCGTGATTAATTTTAAATCCATTATTATTTAAATATTCTGCCCACGCCTCTGGGTTAGATCCAGGTAACAGACATTTTATATTAAAACCTTCCATTGGAGATTCATATGTAAAATTTTTTTCATCTTGTGGATCTAAATATCTCGGATCCCATGATGTGTCAGTATAACCATATAAGTCTGGCTCATAACCGATCTTTCGAACTTCTTTTGCAATATTAGTAAAACGTTTATCTAAAGGAGCGCCGTTAGTAACTGAGCGATGAATAAAAGGATACAATCCAGTTAACATAGTTGTTCTTGCTGGACCACAAGGTGTAATCCCTGCATAGTGCGATGTAAAAGCAGTACTTTTTTTTACTAACTTATCAATGTTTGGAGTTAAAACATTTTTATTTTTCATGAAACCAAAACAGTCCCATCTCCACTGATCTGCACAAATAAATAAAACTGATTTCGTCATAAAAATTAATAATATTTATATAAAAGCCTTACTATATCTAGTTGTTTTTTTTTACTAATACACAATATATTCAATTATTTGTAACAAATGTTTCAATATTTTTTTGTATTTTGACTCTATTCATGTAATGACATTGTCATTACTTTAAATTTAAAGAGGAGAAAATAATATGTTTAAAAAATTATTTTTAGCATTGGTATTTTCATCTGCTACTGTGTTGTGGAGTGCAAGCTCTTATGCAGGAGCTTGTTCAGGCTCAACTATGAGTGATGGACACAAAGGTGGACAATACCCTCAGCAATATGAATTATCAGAATATGAAAGTGCAGCCGGATGTACTATGGGTTTTTCTGAGAATCCAAATATTGCGAGTATTAATGCTACTATTCAAGGTAACAAAGGTTTAGCAGGTGTTGCTGACCGTTTACCTGATGAACCATTAGTAGTTGTTCCATATGATTCAATTGGATCTTATGGTGGAACAATTAACTTTTTATCAAATGCAACAGAAGCAGGTACTTCTGACATGCTATCAACTCGTCACGTAAACTTAGTTCGTTTTGCTGACGACTTAGCTACAATTGTTCCTAATGTTGCAAAAGCTTACTCATGGAATGATGATTTCACTGAATTGACTTTTACCCTTAGAAAGGGTCATAGATGGTCAAATGGTGAGCCATTTACAGCAAGAGACGTTGAATTTTGGTATGAAGATTTAATGATGAATGCTAATATCAGAGAAAAGCCTTATGGCTATCTTCTTGTTGGTGGAAAACCAATGACAGTTGATGTTCTGGATGATGTTACTGCAAGGTTTAATCTACCATCTCCAATGCCTGGAGTTTTAGCTACACTTGCAACATCATATAACCAAGCATTTATGCCTGCTCACTTCTTAGAGCAGTTTCATCCTGAAATAGATTCAAATGCTGATGCAAATGCGCAAGCACTTGGATTTGAAAATGGATGGGATGCTTTAGCAGCTTATTATGGTAACTCAGGTTGGACAGATACTCCAACACCTATGTTGAGAAATCCTGATTTAGTTGCTGGTTTAGAATATGCAGCTTACCCTTCTTTAGAAGCGTATATGACAATTGAAGATACGACTGAAGGAAGAGTATATGCAGCTAATCCATACTTCTTCCAAGTTGATACAGCTGGAAATCAATTACCTTATATTGATTATCAAAATGAAAGATACATCAATGAAAATGAGATCAGACTATTAAAACTTGTTAATGGTGAAGTTGATTATAAATCTCAGTCAGTTCAACTTGAATCTGCACCGCAATTATTAGATGGAGCAGAAAAGGGTGGATATAGTATTCAAATTAATCCAGGTTGTGGCGCGGCGTTATTTAGCTTTAACGTAACTCATCCAGATATGGAAAAAAGATCTGTGTATGGTGATATTCGTTTCCGTCAAGCAATGTCTATGGCTATGAACAGAGATGAGATCAATGATGTAGCTTATTATGGTATGGGTACTGTAGAACAGTATACAGGTATTTCACCTGCTCCTGACTTTGTTTCTGATGATATGAGAAACTATATGACTCAATATGATCCAGATGCAGCAAATGCTCTTCTTGATGAAATTGGTTTAGCAGATACTGATGGAGATGGCTTTAGAGAACTTCCAAGTGGAGCTCCTTTTGCTATGAATATTGATTATGCTACGCAAGGTATAGGTGGTGTTGAGGTAGAATTGGTTGCACGTCATTGGAATGATGTTGGTATTAAAACTGCATTTAAAGAAGTGACACCTGATGAATATCGTGGTTCTCAATCATCAAATGCTCTTGATGTACATGCATGGGACAAAGGACATCCATTGGCGATTGTTGCAGGTAATCCTGAAAACTTTAAACCGCCTTTTGGTAACTACTTTAGTCATACTCAAGGAATGTTATGGGCAGCTTATATTGATAGTGGAGGCTCTGATGGTGTAGAACCACCAGCATGGGTTTATGAGTTAAGTGATGCAATCGATCAATTCCAATCATATGCTTTAGGAACACCTGAATCAGCTGAATGGGGTAAAAAAATGACAACTATGATAACAGAACAAAGTTTGTTGTTAGGTACTGTAAAAGCACCTTTCCCAACATATCATAGAAATGCATTGAAGAACTTTGCTCAATTTAAAACAACTTCATATGAGTATTACAGAACTTATCCATATCTACCAACACAATGGTGGTTAGACGAATAAGATAAGTAAATAAATATCTTTAAAAGCGGCAATTTTGTATTGCCGCTTTTCTTTTTTTAATTATTCTTAACTAGCAATTAAGAGAAATCAAATATGATTAATTTTATACAATTCACATTGACTAGAGCTTTTTTAGCTATTGTTACATTACTCATAGTTTGTTTTATTGTTTTTTCATTAATGGAGCTAGTTCCAGGTACTTGTGCTGAACGTTACCTTGCATTTAAAAATACTCAAGGCTCCCAAATAACCTATGAGGAAATTGTTGCTGAGAAAAAAAAATTAGGTTTAGATAAACCATTTCTTTATAGGTATGGAAAATGGGTATCAGATATTGTTGTCAGACAAGATTTTGGAGATAGTTGCATATTAAGAATTAGTATTAATGAGTTATTAAGTGGCAGGTTTGTTTTATCATTAACAATAGCAATTACGGCATTGATATTTTCCTATTTGATTGCAATTCCAGTTGGGATAATTTCCGCCTCGACGAAGTATGTTTCTTTAGATCAGACATTAAAATTTATAAGCTATTTAGGGATAGCCCTTCCCAATTTTTTAGTGGCACTATGTATTATGCTTTTTATGACAGTATATTTTGGAGATACAATGACAGGTTTGTTTTCTCAGGAATATGAGAATGTTCCGTGGTCTATGGCCAGAGTTAGAGATTTTTTAAGTAGAGCTTGGTTACCTATTTTTGTATTAGGTTGGAACGCTACTGCTTTTGCTTTGCAAACAGTCAGGGCTTTAATGCTTGATGAAAATGATAAATTGTATGTTATGGCCGCAAGAGCAAGAGGTATATCAGGTATGAGTTTGTTGTGGAGATATCCCGCCAAACATTCTCTTGGACCAGTAATTAATTCAATAGGTTTTGATTTAAATCGAATATTTAGTGCTTTGCCAATTGTTGCATTAATTTTGATTTTAACTGAAGCAGGAGCGTTGTTGATAGAAGCTTTAGCTAGATCAAATGATCAACAATTAGCTGGTGCAATTATTTTTTTACTGACAGCAACTATAGTTTTTGTAAATTTTGTAACTGATATTATTTTAGCAATAATGGATCCTAGAATCAGAAAAGGGGTAATGGGTGGAAATTAGCTCTAAGAAAAAAGAAGCATATTATACCGCTACTCAAATGCAGTTAGTGAGAACTCGTTTCTTTGGTAACAAATCCGCAATGATTGCAGGCTCTATTTTATTATTTATGATAGTTTGCAGTCTTTTTTCCGGTTTTCTTTCTCCCTATGACCCAACAATTGCTGGTCGTGATAAAGATTATGAAAATGGGGCCCCTCAAATTCCAATATTTTGGGACGAAAATGGTTTTTCACCTAGACCCTTTCTTCATACCTTAACAAAGTATAGAGGGGCTGATACAAATTTTAGGTGGGTTTACAAAACTGATACGGAAAAGAGACGCTATGTTTATTTTTTTGTTAAAGGTTGGGAATATAAATTTTTCAATTATAGTATTAATCTTCCAGGAAAGGCATTAGATTTTAAAATTCCAGGCATAGCATTTGAAACTCATTTATTTGGTGTTGATGAAGGCGGTATTCATATATTTGGAACAGATAAGGCAGGAAAAGATTTATTTAGTAGAACCTTAAGTGCAATTTATATTTCACTTGCTGTAGGTACATTAGGAGTCTTTATTTCCTTTGTTTTATCTCTAATTATAGGAGGAATATCTGGATATTACGGAGGTTGGATTGATAGTTTGTTGCAAATGTTTACCGATGCAATTCGGACGGTTCCTCCAATTCCTTTGTTTATGTGTTTGGCAGCTTTTGCTCCACTTGAATGGAGCTCCGAACTAAGGTTTTTCTTTATATCATGTTTATTAGGGTTAATTTCTTGGCCGACATTGGCACGCCGTGTACGTACTCATTTACTCAGTGAGAGAAGTCAAGAATATATATTGGCTGCTCAATTATGCGGAGCCTCATCTACACATATTATTGCTCGCCATCTCTTACCTAGCTTTACAAGTTATATCATTGTTGATCTCGTTATAAGTTTTCCTTACATGTTGTTATCAGAAACAGCACTTAGTTTTATTGGCTTAGGACTAAGAGAACCTGTAAATTCCTTAGGTGTACTTTTACAAAATGCTACTAAAGCAGATGTTTTGTTAAACTATCAATGGTATTTTATACCGGTGTTTTTCTTAGTTGTTTTAATCTTAACCTTTGTTTATGTCGGAGATGGTCTTCGAGATGCTGCAGATCCACACAAAACTAAATAATTATGAGTCATTTATTAGAAATAAATAATTTAGATGTTAAGTTTGATACTGATGAAGGACGTATTACAGCAATAGAGAATGTTTCCCTTACATTGGATCAAGGAAAGGTTTTGGGAATTGTAGGTGAGTCAGGATCTGGTAAGTCAGTTACAGCAAAATCTATAATGCAGCTAAACCCAGGAAATACAATTTATAATGAAAATGCAGAAATAATAATTGATGATGAAAATGTTATAAAATTTACTTCTAAAAATGATTTAAAAAAAATCAGGGGAGGCAAAGTATCAATGATTTTTCAAGAACCTATGGCAAGTTTTGCGCCAGCAATTAAAATAGGTCATCAAATGGTTGAACAATTAATGCTTCATAAAACTATGGGCAAAGGAGAGGCTAAAAATATATCAATAGATATGTTAATAAGGGTTGGTATAGCTGATGCTGAAAAGAGATTTAATCAGTATGCTTTTGAATTATCTGGGGGCATGAGACAACGTGCGATGATAGCTATGGCATTATCTACTATGCCAAAATTATTATTAGCAGATGAACCAACAACTGCTCTTGATGTTACCATTCAGGCACAGGTAATTAACCTAATGAAAGATATTATTAAAGAATTCAATATGGGTGTTATATTCATCACTCATGATCTTGGTGTTATTGCGCAAGTAGCAGATGATGTAGCAGTTATGTATCTTGGAAGTGTTGTTGAGAGAGGTCCAGTCAATGACATTCTAAAAAATCCGAAACATCCTTACACAAGGGGTTTATTAAATGCACTGCCTGATATTAATAATCTTGATGCACCATTAAAACCTATACCAGGTAATATTCCAAGTCCTCTGGATAGACCAACAGGTTGTGTGTTTAGAACAAGATGCCCAGATCCTACCCATGAGTGTAAAGAAGGAAGTATTGAAATGGGTTTAATAGAAGTTAGTCCAGGTCACTGGGTTGATCAATGTTGTGTGAATTGTGGTTAAGTATGAGTGAAAATATTCTATCAGTAAATAATTTATCTGTATCCTTTGATTATCAAGAAAATTTTTTATCAAAAAAACAAAAAATAAAAGCCGTTAACAATATTAATTTCAAAATTAAAAAAGGATCCTTTTTTGGTTTGGTTGGTGAATCTGGATCAGGTAAAACTACACTTGGGAGAGCAATCTTAGGCGCGAATAAGGTTAGTGAAGGTAATGTAATTTTTCATGATGATGAAAGAGATTTTGACTTAACATCAATTACAGCTAAAGAAATGAAAGAGTATAGAAAAAAAGCACAACTTATCTTTCAAGATCCATATGCTGCACTTAGTCCTCGAATGACGGTAAGAGATATAATTGCTGAACCATTAGAGGTAATGAGAATAACGAATTCTAGAGAGGAAACTGATGCAAGAGTGCGAGATATTGCTGCAAAATGCCGATTAAATCTTGAACATTTAAGAAGATTTCCTCACGCTTTTTCTGGTGGACAGCGTCAACGTATTTCTATTGCAAGGGCTTTGGTAAGTAATCCAAAATTTATTGTTGCTGATGAAAGTGTTGCTGCGTTAGATGTTTCGATACAAGCAGATATTTTAAATCTTTTAAAACAACTTCAACAAGAATTGAATTTAACATATTTATTTATAAGTCACGACTTAAGTGTTGTTGCTCATGTATGTGATATAGTAGCGGTAATGTATCTTGGACATATTGTTGAAATGGCACCATCAAGAGAGTTGTTTAGTAATCCGAGACACTCTTATACGAAAGCATTATTATCTTCTATTCCATCAATTGATCCTGAAAAAAAATCTAAAGCAATTGAGCTTCAAGGAGAAATACCAAGCGCAATGAATCCTCCTTCAGGGTGTGTATTTAGAACAAGATGTCCTAACCCTACACATGATTGTAAGGAAGGACATATAGAAATGGGCTTGATAGAAGTTTCACCCAATCACTGGGTTGATCAATGTTGTGTGAATTGTGGGTGAAAAATAATTTATTTTTAGCGGTTGCCCTTTCCTTATCAGGATTATTTTTATTAGACTGTATGGGTATTGCGATAAAATACCTTAGAGATGATTATCCAGCTGCACAATTATCAGTTTTTAGAAATCTGTTTGGAATGATACCATGTTTTATTGCATTATATTTTTCACAAGGTTGGCATGCTAGTGGAAAAAAATTAGTAATAAAAAGATGGCGTTTCGGTTTAGCAAGGGGACTAATTATGTCTTTTGCCCAACTATGTTTATATACCTCTTATCTTTATTTACCTTATGCTTTGGTTGCAACAATGGAGTACACAGGACCAATGATGATTACATTATTAGCAATACCATTACTTGGTGAAAGATTTGGATGGTATAAATCATTAGCCGTATTAACAGGTTTTGTAGGTATAATATTTATTATGCAACCTTGGTCTGAAAGCTTTAATTTTTATATGTTACTTCCTGTAATGGCTGCTTTTGGTTACTCTCTTGCTAGAGTAACAGCTTTAAATTTTTCAAATGATACCCCTGTGCCATTAATAAATCTTTACGCTAATATTGGAACTTTAATCTGTGCAATACTTTTAGTTATTACATTTAATATGTGGGAAAATTTCAAAAGTTTATATGATTTGCTTATATTGTTGATAATGGGTTTAGCAGGTGGTTCAGGTGTTTTATTATTAATTTATGGTTCTAGAAAAGCAGAACTTAGTAAAATTATGCCCTTTGATTATATTGAAATATTTTTTGCTTTAATTTTAGGCTGGGTATTCTTTAAAGAATGGCCAGTTGATCAATTGTTCCCTGGTGCTTTATTTATAGTCGCTGGAGGAATAATCATATATTTACGTCAAACAAATTATATAAAAACAAGAGATAGAAAGGCATAATGAAAGTTAAGATAGAAAAAGTAGATAATCCTTCCCATCTAAATATTGAATCAGTTGAAATACATAATGATAATAATTTTAGCTTTAAATTTTATACCTATGGTGGGTACATTCATGAAGTTAATATTCCTATTAGCAATCAAGAAGATAAAACAGAGGATGTACTTTTAGGTTACGGGAATATAGAAGGAGTATTAGAATCACACGGTTATTTTAATTCTATTGTGGGTAGAGTTGCTAACAGAATCGGTTCTTCAAAGTTCAAAATTGATAATAAGGAATATCAATTATATCCCAATACCCCCCCTGATCATTTACATGGTGGGAAGGTTGGTTTTAATAAAAAAATTTGGAAAATAGAAAATACTGAAGAAACCAAACATTCTATAAAGTGTGTAATGAAATATCTCTCATATGCTATGGAAGAAAACTATCCAGGCAATCTTGATTGTACGGTTACATACGAATTAAACAATAATAACGAGCTATTAATAGATTTCCAAGCAATTTCAGATCAAGATACAATAGTTAATATGACCAATCACAACTATTGGAATTTTCATGGACACGGAAATAATTATCAAAATAATGAAGATCATATTGTTTATATTAATTCTGCATCGATTTGTGAAACAGATAAACAATCTATTCCTACTGGTAAAATTTTAGAGGTTCAGGGAACAAAATTTGATTTACAAAAAGATTTTTTAATTAATGAAGATTTTCTCAAATCAGGAGGAATTGATCATAACTATATTCTTGAAGATCAGTCAATGACAGATGTAGTGGCAAGAATTTATAGTAAAAAAACTGGTTTAGGAGTTGATTATCTTACAAACCAACATGGCATTCAGTTTTATACCGGTAATATGATGTTGGATAGATATATAGGGAAGCATAATAAGTCTTATGGATTGCAATATGGGATGTGTTTAGAGCCTCAACATTATCCAGATGCTATTAACAATAATAATTTCCCTTCTCCAATATTGATAAAAAATAAAAATTATTTATCAAAGATAAAAATTAAATTACGTAATGATTTTTAAAAAAATAAAATCTTGTTTTATTGTTTCTTTATATTATTAATCAAAATCTATGAAAATTAGCCAAAAAATAATTACTAATCTAAAATCTGGGGGTGCAGACTTTTTCTTAAGTGTGCCTTGTAAGCTTTTGGCAAATATGATTACGATTTTAGAGAATGATAAAGATATTTATTATTCTGCAATTCCAAGAGAAGAAGAAGGGATGGGTATTTGTGCAGGCGCTTACTTGGGTAATAAACTTCCTTGTATTATGATGCAAAATACGGGTATTGGTAATTCAGTAAACTCCATTGTTTCACTTCTTCAACTATATCAAATGCCTGTTGTTTTCCTGATAAGCTATAGAGGAACGCCTGGGGAACCTGTGGGAGCACAAGGTGGAATGGCAAGTGTTACCGAAGATATACTAAACACGCTCCGCATACCGATGCTTCATTGTAATACAGAACAAGATCTTGATAAAATTTCTACTTTTACAAATCATGCTAAAGTAATTGAAAATCCAGTTGCTGTACTTTGTAATTTTAATTTAATGAAAGATGATTAAAGATGAATAGATTTGAATTACTTAATCTTTTACAAAATATTATTCAAAAAGAGCTTGTTGTTTGTAATATTGGTCTTCCATCTCAAGAATTATATAAAATTAATGATCGCCCTAATTATTTTTATATGTTGGGAAGTATGGGTTTAGCTTCATCAATAGGTTTAGGCCTTTCCTTAGCGGTAAATAAAAATGTTATTAGTATTGATGGTGATGGTTCAGTTTTAATGAACATGAATACTCTTGCAACAATTGGTAATAGAGCACCCTCCAACTATACTCTTTTAATATTAGATAATGGCTCTTATGGTTCTACAGGAGATCAAAAAACTTTTACAAATGAACGTACATCTCTTAAGGATGTGGCTATCGGAGCAGGTTGCAAAAATGTAATTGAATGCTCGGGTGAGGAAACAGATCAAAATTTACAAAAAGCTCTAGCTGATAAAAACAATTCTTATGTTATTATATCAAAAATAAAGTCTGGAAATGTGCCAATAAAACCAATACCTCTTAATGCTGTTACAATAAGAGATCGATTTAGAAAAGAAATAGGTTTAGTTAGTTACCTTTAATTTTCTTTATAAGAAACTATGATTTATTCAGTTGGTTCAATTTTTCTTGATCATATAATTAAAATTAATTCTTTTCCTAAAACTCCAATTAAAGTTCTTGCGCAAGGAATTGAAAAGAGACTTGGTGGATCCGCTGCTGTTGCTAGTTTTACTATAAAAAAACTTGGCTTAGATACGTCATTTATTGGAAGATTAGGTGATGATGATATCTCTAAATTTTTAAAAGGGAAGTTGAATAAATTTAAAATTAAACACAATGATACTATTATTATCAAAGGTGCAAAATCATCACAAAGTTATGTTTATGAAGATAAGCAAGGTGAAAGACTTCTTGCAGCCTTTAATGATAAAAAATTACTTAATAATAAAAAGTTACCCAAAATATCTTTTACTAAAAATACAACTTTTATGAGTGACTTAAGATGGATTGACGCAGCTCTTTATATTGCTAAAAATTGTCATAAAAAAAATTTAAAGCATGTTGTTGATTTGGATAATTATAAATTAACCTCAAAAATAAAACAAATTATAGATCTTGCTTCATATCCTATATTTTCTGAGACAGGTGCACTAGAATATACAAAAACTAAATCTATTATTAGTTCATTAAAAAAAATGCATTCAATTAAAAATAAATTTTATGCAATTACTGCAGGTAAAAAAGGGGTTTATTGGATTGAAAATAGTATTATTTTTAATTGTAAACCTCCAGCAATAAAAATTGTTGAAACAAATTGTGCAGGAGATGTCTTCCACGGTGCCTTCGCAGCTTTTATACATAAAAAGTATTCTATGATTGAGACAATGAAATTAGCCACTGCCACTGCTTCTTTGAAATGTACTAAAAATGGAGGTATTAATTCCATACCTTCGTATTCATTAGTTAAAAATTTTGCAAAAAAAATCCAGTTAAGGAAAATATAATCTTATGAAAATATTAATCACAGAATTTATGGAAGTCAAAAGTGTAGAAATTCTAAAAACAAATTTTGATGTTACATTTGATCAAGATTTATCAACAAACTCTAATGAATTAAAAAAAATAATTAGTAACTTCGATGCTTTAATTGTAAGAAATAAAACTCAAGTTAATAAAGAAGTACTAGAAAATGCACCTAATCTAAAATTTGTTGGACGTTTAGGGGTTGGTCTAGACAATATTGATATTGAGTATTGTAAAAGTAATAATATTCATGTGCAGCCAGCAACAGGTATGAATGCTGACTCCGTCGCTGAATATGTAATTAATACATCTCTTTCCTTATTAAAAAATATCCCTTTAATGCATCAGGAAACTTCAATAGGGAATTGGCCACGAACATCAATTTCATCACAGGAGCTTAAAGGAAAAACAATTGGTTTATTAGGCTTTGGTTTGATTGCTAAAAAAGTATCTGTCTTAGCTAAGGTGTTCAATGCCAGCATTATCGCATATGATCCATTTGTAGACCCAAGTATTGGTAATGAATTTGATGTTAAGTTAATTGATATAAATGAGATATTTAAACTAGCAGATATTATTTCAATCCATTTACCTCTGTCTGAAACTACCAAAAATTTATTAAATTATGAGGCTTTTAAAAAAATGAAAAAACAACCTATAATTATTAATTCTTCTAGAGGATCTATAATTAATGAACATGATCTATTAAAAGCTTATGATGAAAAACTAATATCTGGATTTGCTTTAGATGTTTATGACATTGAGCCAGTACAAAAATTTTTTTTAAATAAAATAAAAAGTAATACTAATTGTATTCTTACACCTCATATTGCTGGTGTAACTATAGAATCCAACAGTAGAGTAAGTGAGTTTATTGCAAATTCAGTGCAAGAATTTTTTAAATTATAATTTAAACTCTTCCATAAATACAACTCGGTTTTCTTTAATTGAAATTTCAGCAGCCTCGCCTATAGCAACTGACATTAGTCCATCTCTTAAAGATACTTGAGGCGGACTATTGTTTTGAATAGCATTGATAAAGGCTAAATGCTCAAAGTAAGTTGATCCATGATGATATCCTGCTGCTAAAATTTCTTTATCAACTTTGACTTCATTTGATTTAGTAACATTATCTTTTCTAAAACCAATTCTAACGTTCGAAGAGTTTTCCCCCGAAGCGCTTGATGGGACAAATGTCTCTATCTTACCTATATCTCCAACAGCTACTATTTCTTCCTGATGTTCTGAATTTTCTGCAAACATACATAAATCAAGTAACCCTCGAACACCATTTTCAAAATCAACAATAACAAAAGCATTATCTATAATATCTGGAGTCTTACCATCGTATTGTTCCATAAGATGATTAACATCTTGATTGCCACTAGCATAAACTTTGACTGGCTCACTCTGTATAACAAGTCTCATGAGATCAAAGAAATGACAACATTTTTCAACTAATGTGCCTCCCGTGTTAATGGAAAATCTATTCCAATCATCAACTTTTTGCAAAAAAGGAAATCTGTGTTCACGAATAGATAACATTCTTATTTTACCAATGATATTTTTATGCACTTCATCAATTAAATGTTTTACTGGAGGCATGAACCTATATTCCATTCCAGTCCAGATTATCTTCGAATAATCTTTTGAAAGTAATTCAAATTTTTTACAATCGTCAGTAGTTGTGCATAAAGGTTTTTCTATTAACAAATGTTTATTTGTTTTCAAAATTTGCTCTAAAATATTGATGTGTGTAAAATTTGGTGTAGCAATGATATACGCATCAGCAATATTACTACTTATTAACTCATTTAAATCATTATAAAATTTTGTTGACTCCTTAACTAATGATTTTGTTTGCTTTCTTGATCTCTCGTTAGTATCGCAAACTGCTACTACCTCTGCATTCTCAATAATATTAATATTTTGAATGTGTTCCTGGCCCATAACACCAGCACCAATTACTCCATATTTTATAGTATCACTCATATTGTATATGTTGGTATTTTTAATTGTTTTCCTAAACTTTTAATATCTTGAATTACGTCCCCATAAGTGAAACTTACATGATGCTCTAATCCACTTAAAAATAAATTTTTAATTTTCTTATATGTATTATTACCTAAACTTATTACTCCTGATGTCCCGGAAAAAGAATTCTTTCTTTTAAGAACCTTACCTTTCATTAAAATAAACTTTAATTTATTTTCTGATTTTGAAACTCGGAATATTGTAATATCACCAGATTTAAATGCAAAATTATGAAGTAGAGGTTTTCTTCTATTTGAGTGCACTGTAGCACTAAGGCTATTTTTTTCAGCCATACTTACAGGAGCAAGACCACAATGCCAAAAAACAGTAGTATTGTCTTTCTTATCAACATCTACAATATCCACTAATAAAGCAGGTTTATTATTCAATTGATTTAATATGTTACAACTTAAGCTTCCAAGTACATCAGCTTCACAAGAAGAGCTTATTTTATTTTCATTCATCATAGCCATTGGTCCACATGAAGCACATCCATACTCTGTAAACATTTCTGGCCAACAACGAATAGCAAAAGCATCAATATTTTGT